>CAMCJY010000039.1 GCA_945875225.1 Comamonas sp. lk
CGGTGATATCGGAATAAATGCTTTCCATAAATAGCTCCAAATTAAGCGCTAATTTTAGCGCTAATTAAGACTATTGCCAGGGCAAGGTAGTGTCACCCCCCTCACAGCCCCAGCATCAACTCCAGGTTTTGCACCGCTGCGCCGCTGGCGCCTTTGCCCAGGTTGTCCAGGCGGGCGACCAAGAGGGCGTGGCCGGCGGCTTGGTTGGCGAAGACGCGCAGTTCCATCTGGTTGCTGCCGGCCAGGGCTACGGCGTCGAGCTTGGCGTCGGCGGTGGGCGGCTCAACCGTCACCATGCGGCTTCCAGCGTAGTGCGCGGCCAGGGCCTCGTGCAGGGCTTGGGCGCTGGGCTGGCCGGGCAGGCTGTCCAGGTGCAGCGGCAGTTGCACCAGCATGCCTTGCGCGAAATTGCCCACCGAGGGCACAAACAGCGGGCGGCGCGTCAGGCCGCTGCAATGCATGATTTCGGGGATGTGTTTGTGCTGCAATCCCAGGGCGTACAGTTCGAAGGGCGCGGCGCTACCCGCCTCATAGGCTTCCATCATGCTGCGCCCACCGCCGCTGTAACCGCTAACCGAAGGCAGGCAGACCGCAAAGTCCGAGGGCAGCAAACCCGCATCGATCAAGGGGCGCAAAAGCGCAATCGCGCCGGTGGCGTAGCAGCCGGGGTTGGCCACGCGGTCTGCTGCAGCGATGGCCGCACTTTGGCCGGCGCACAGTTCAGCAAAACCATAAACCCAGTCCGGCGCGATGCGGTGCGCGGTAGAGGCGTCGATGATGCGCGGGGCCTTGCCGGTGTCGCGGCGCAGCGCATCGACCATGGCGACCGAAGCGATCGCCGCGTCGTCATGCAAACACAAGATCACCACATCGGCCTGCGCCATCAGCGCGCGCTTGGCGGCATCGTCTTTGCGCAAGGCAGGGTCTATGCGCAGTATTTCGATGTGGGCCATGGCTTGCAGGCGCTCGCGGATTTGCAGACCGGTGGTTCCGGCTTCGCCGTCGATAAAGATTTTTTTCATGGGCTTAAAAAAGGCATTCAATGCTGGCAAGGCTGGGGCCTAGTGGCCCACGCGCCTCGTAAGCAGGGGGCAAGATTGACGCGCTGCACCATGATACAGTTCCGCGTCTTTGCTTTGCCCCCTGTTTCAAAAGAGAAAAGCCATGAAAATCCACGAATACCAAGGCAAGGAAATCTTGCGCAATGCCGGCGTGCCTGTGCCGCGCGGCATCCCCGCGTTCACGGTACAAGAAGCTGTCGAAGCCGCGCAAAAACTCGGCGGCCCGGTTTGGGTGGTCAAGGCGCAAATCCATGCCGGTGGTCGCGGCAAGGGCGGCGGCGTCAAGCTGGCCCGCTCGATTGAGGAGGTCACACAACTGGCGACCGAGATATTGGGTATGCAGCTGATCACCCACCAGACCGGCCCGCTGGGCCAGAAGGTGCGCCGCTTGCTGATCGAAGACGGCGCCGACATTCAAAAGGAGTATTACATCTCTGCCGTCACCGACCGCGCCAGCCAGCGCGTGGCCATGATCGTTTCTTCCGAAGGCGGCATGGATATCGAGGGCGTGGCACATGACACGCCGGAAAAAATCATCACCGAAATTGTGGACCCAGCCCTGGGCCTGACCGACGCGCAAGCCAAAAAACTAGCCGACGCCATTGGTGTGCCCGCCGACTCCACGGCCAAGGCGGTCGATGTGCTGCAAAAGCTCTACCAGGTCTATATGGACACCGACGCCAGCCTGGTGGAAGTGAACCCGCTGATTTTGGAAGGCAATGGCAATATCAAAGCGCTGGACGCCAAGTTCAATTTTGATGCCAACGCACTCTACCGCCACCCAGAAATCGTGGCCTACCGCGACCTGGACGAAGAAGACGCGGCCGAAATCGAAGCCTCCAAGTTTGACCTGGCCTATATCAGCCTGGACGGCAACATCGGCTGCCTGGTCAACGGCGCCGGTCTGGCCATGGCCACTATGGACACGATCAAGCTGTTTGGCGCTGAGCCGGCCAACTTTCTGGACGTAGGCGGCGGCGCCACCCCGGAAAAAGTGACCGAGGCCTTCAAGATCATGCTGAAAAACCCCAAAGTCAAGGCGATTTTGGTCAACATTTTTGGCGGCATCATGAAGTGCGACACCATTGCCCATGGCGTTATCGCCGCTTGCAAAGCGGTCAATCTGCAAGTGCCGCTGGTGGTGCGTATGAAGGGCACCAACGAGGACATCGGCAAAAAAATGCTGGCTGACTCAGGTCTGCCCATCATCAGTGCCGACACCATGGCAGAAGCGGCGCAAAAAGTCGTCGCCGCCGTCCAAGCCCACGCCTAAAGCCCACGCCACCGTCAGAAAGAAACCGCCATGTCGATCTTCATCAATAAAGACACCCGCGTCATTACCCAGGGCATTACCGGCAAAACTGGCGCATTCCACACCGAAAAGTGCCAGGAATACGCCAATGGCAAAGCCTGCTTTGTAGCCGGGGTCAATCCTAAAAAGGCCGGTGAGTCGGTGCTAGGTATCCCGATTTACGGCTCGGTCAAAGAGGCTGCCCACGAAACCGGCGCCACCGTGTCCGTCATCTATGTGCCGCCCCCTGGCGCGGCAGCGGCCATCTGGGAAGCCGTCGAAGCCGACCTGGACCTGGCTATCTGCATTACCGAAGGCATCCCGGTGCGCGACATGTTGGAATTGCGCAACAAAATGCGCGCCAAAGAAGCCGCTGGTGGCAAAAAAACCTTGCTGCTCGGGCCCAACTGCCCGGGACTGATCACGCCCGAAGAAATCAAAATCGGCATCATGCCGGGCCACATCCACCGCAAAGGCCGCATCGGCGTGGTCTCGCGCTCGGGAACGCTCACCTATGAAGCGGTGGCGCAACTCACCGAAATCGGCCTGGGCCAGTCCAGCGCCGTGGGCATTGGCGGCGATCCGATCAACGGACTCAAGCACATCGACATCATGCGCGCCTTCAACGACGACCCGGGCACCGACGCGGTCATCATGATTGGCGAAATCGGCGGCCCCGACGAAGCCGAAGCAGCGCGCTGGTGCAAGCTGAATATGAAAAAACCCATCGTCGGCTTTATCGCCGGTGTCACCGCGCCTGCGGGCAAGCGCATGGGCCATGCCGGTGCGCTGATCAGCGGTGGCGCCGACACGGCGGACGCCAAGCTGGCGGTGATGGAGGAGTGTGGCTTCAAAGTGACGCGCAACCCTTCCGAAATGGCCAAGCTACTCAAAGCCATGCTCTAAGCCAGCCAAAGTAAGACAAGCATGGAAATACACTAAACCCCCAGCTCTGGCTCGGTCTGCTGAAAATCATCTGGATCAGCATCATCCTGTCAGGCGATAACGCCGTCGTAATTGCCCTGGCAGCGCGCAGCCTTCCGCCACAACAGCAAAAACAGGTCGTCTTGTTTGGCTCGGGGGCGGCAGTGGTCTTGCGTATCGTGCTGACTCTGGTCGCGGTGCAATTGCTGGCCGAAGACGGCGGCGATGCCGGTGAAGAAATGATGATCCGCCTGATGGAGCGCTTCCCCATTGTGGTGACTTTTGGCGCGGCGCTGATTGGCTGGGTAGGCGGCGAAACTTTGGTCAGCGACAAAGTGCTGGGTCCGCTGCTTGAAAACGCCCATTGGCTGCGCCAAGCCGGCCCGGTCCTGGGCGCAGCGCTGGTGCTGCTACTAGGACGCTGACTGCAAAAGCGCCATGACAAGGACGAAGTACCCGCGCCCTAAGCGCTGGCGCAGGGCAGGGCAGGGCAGTCTGCACCGACAATACTTGGCAGCAAGTCGTGCAGACCGGTTGCGCCGTGCTGGGATACAAGGGCAATGGCTATGCTTGGCCAGCACTAGCTGATCTCTTTTGACGATACGTAAAACCCCTGCCGTACCCATTTGATATACCATTTGACAACTATTCTCAGAAATTTTTTGAAGCCTGAGTTTGTCAATTGACCCAGGTACATCTACTTATTTACTTTTTGATAGGGAGTTCTTTATGAAAAATAGCCTGCAAAAGGGTTTCACCCTGATTGAGTTGATGATCGTGATCGCGATCATCGGAGTTCTGGCAGCGGTGGCGGTGCCGGCGTACCAAGACTATATTGCGAAGGCGCAAGTGGCATCGGCCTTGGCTGAAATACAGTCTGCGAAAAATCAAGTGGAAACAAAGATTGTTGAAGGTGTTACGACTGCGCTGAGTTATACGACTTCAACTGTGGGTGAGATTGGCTTAAAAAGCGGTACCGAACGCTGCGCAACAGTGACCGCGACAGTTAAAACCACTGGGGAGGCTGGCATTCTTTGCCAAATCAAAGGCTCTAATGCGGTCAAAGATAAGTACCTCCAATACTATCGGTCTGCAGACACCACTACCGCTGGCAGCGTAGTAAGCGGCACTTGGAGTTGCAAAACTGATGCTGATGCGAAACATGCGCCGAAAACCTGTGCCTCTAGCACGTCTGCACCAACGAATCCTTAATTTCGAATTCGACCAAACCTATAAACAGCCGCTGCGCGTATCGGCTTTTATTGCTCCATCCAAATCGCAGGCCCAAAGAATGCCCCTCGCTGGACTTGCCAAAGCCCGCCGATAATTCTGCGCGTGCCGCTCCTACCCCAATTCTTTGCCTACTGCTTCGCCATAGTGTGCCTGGCCTACCCCTGGCTCAATCCATTTAACTTTGGCCCATCCGTAAACGTCGTCTCTGGCCTGGTCGCCTGGGGGGGGGCCGCGGGATTGGGGCTGTGCTTCATCACCCTGCTTACCGACCGCGAGGCGCGCTGGCGCGTGCTGCTGGCAGGCTGGGCGCTGGCAGCGGGTGTGAGTGCGCTGATGGGACTGCTGCAGTACTTTGACCAGTCGCAGCTGATGGGGACTTGGGTGAATTACGCCGGGCTGGGTCAGGCCTTTGGCAATTTGCGCCAGCGTAACCAGTTTGCCACTTTATGCAGCATGGGCTTGGTGCTGCTGTGGTGGTGGGCGCAGTACACGCGGGCGGAAAAAATGAGCGCGGCGCAGACCTTGGCATGGCTGGCAGCCGCGGCCGTGGTGTGCGCTGCCTCGGCGGCATCCAGTTCGCGCACCGGCTTTCTCCAGTTGCTGCTGCTCATGGGGCTTGCCTGGTCCTGGCGAGCCGGTGCGGGCGCCTCGGGCCGCAGCTGGCATAGCCTGCTTCCAGTCGGTTTTATGTTGTTGGCCTATGTGCTGGCAGCCGTGTTGTTGCCGATTGCGGCAGGGGTGGAGGGATCGGTGTTTGAACGCATGCGCGAGCCGCCGCAGGGCTGCGAAAGTCGCATGGCTTTGTACCGCAATGTGCTGTACCTCATTACGCAAAAACCGCTTGCCGGCTGGGGCTGGGGCGAACTGGACTTTGCGCATTTCATGACCCTGTACACCACGCCGCTGGCGGGTGTGCGTTTTTGCGCCATTTTGGACAATGCCCACAACCTGCCTTTGCAATTGGCCGTAGAACTGGGGCTGCCACTGGCGCTATTGATTTGCGCGCTGCTTCTTTGGTGGCTACTGCAAAACAAACCCTGGGCCGAGCGCGTGCCCCAACGCCAACTGGCCTGGGGCCTGCTGGCCATGGCGGGGCTGCATAGTTTGCTGGAGTACCCGCTGTGGTACGGGCCGTTTCAGGTGGCCACCGTGCTGTGCCTGTGGGTGTTACACGCCTACCCGGCGCAGCAGGCGCCCGACCCCGCAGTGGCCGACACGCCCGCATCCGCATCCGCGGCAGGACTTAGCTTCAGACCCCGTCTTGCCCTGCATGCCGGCTGGTTTGCCGTGCCAATGCTTGCGCTGGTTTGCGCCATGGTGTCTTGGAATTACTGGCGCATGAGCCAGCTCTACATGACCGCAGAAAACCGCGCGCCTGCCTACCGCGACGACACCCATAGCAAGGTACAAGGCGCCTGGTTTTTCAGCGGCCATGTCGATTTTGCGGTGCTATCGGTCACGCCGGTGTCCGAGCAGACGGCGCCGTATTTGCTGCAGCTAGGTGAGCAGCTGCTGCATTTTTCGCCCGAAGCTAAAGTGGTGGAAAAGATTCTCGATGCGGCCATCGTGCTGCAACGGGCAGACAAGATCGCGCAGTACGCACCGCGTTTTGCTGCTGCTTTTCCAGAGGATTACCGGCGCTGGCGTGCGGCCCATGTCCAACTGGCCTTGCCCTAAAGTCAATTAGCAGTTTTGCGCTCCATAGGTGCGGTCTAATAGGCGCTATGGGACACGGGTTTGCACCTGCCCCATCTTTGCCACACTGTGAAAGACGTATGAAAACCATGTATCTAACCTTACTCATTTCCCTGTCCTGCACTGGCTGTGCGGTATACGCTGTGGCAGACGCTGCCATTGCGGTTGGGGCTACCGTGGTCAAAACCACCGCAAAGGCTGCGGGTGCTGTCATAGACGCTGTCACACCGGATAGCAAATCAGACAAAAAATAAGTCGGCCTCTATTTTGAGCAAGGTCGGCAAGCGTTTCAGCGATGGAATTGGCACCGAAACGGTAGTCGCTCTTAATCAGCGGTTCACAAAACTCCCGCTCTTGCCGCCGCGCTTTTCCAGCAAAGTGATGCCTTGCATCACCATGCCTCTGTCCACTGCTTTGCACATGTCATAGATGGTGAGCAGCGCCACTTGCACCGCGGTCAGGGCTTCCAACAAAATCAACAATTTCGCACACTCCAGGCTTGTAGCCTTGACCCGTTTTCTGCGGGGTTAGTGGGACAAAATTGGGGCAAGACTACTTGCCCAGAATTAGTGTACGTCACAAACTTAAATTCTTTTAAGCTGCATCCCATCCGCATACTAGGTAATTTTGGCAATTCCGACACCCCACCTTACCCCCACCCCCCCGTCTTCGAGATGGCCCCTTCCAGACAGGTTAATCACTGTTCCGTAGCCGCAACATAAAAATTCAGGAATTTTGTCTAATCTTGGACAAAGTGGTTTCGAGTCTTAGGGCTTCCTCATACTGGGGTAGCAGAAATCGTTCAGCCCCCCCTTAGTCTTTATCACCCCTGATTGGAAATTAATGTTCATCTGACCCATTTATTTACACCAATTAGCCATTTAGGTTTAGTAACATCAAATCTACAATCTGTTGCATCTACGCAAATTTGAACAGGGACGCGATGATGATCGAAACAACACAAGTTGAAACATCAGACAGCAATCTGCTTGCGCTGACTGTTCTGGCTAGTGCCTCTGCGCTCTCAGCATGTGGGGGTGGCGCCGCTACAAACACGGCCTTAAACTCTCTCAGCCCCGCAGAGCTCAATGCCAAATTAACAGACGCTTCTCGTTTTCTTCGTCAAGCCACATGGGGCGGAACTCTGGCAGAAATTCGAGACTTGGCATCTACAGGTTCACAAAACTGGATCAATGGCCAAGCCGCTACGCCCACCAGTCTTAACATGACGCGGTGGCTTATCAGCAAAGGATTTAACGACGCTGCGGTAAGCACCAATGTCAACGGCGATGGGGGTTGGACTCAAGCCATGTGGGCCAAGTTGTTTGGCGCCACCGACCCCCTACGCCAGCGCGCTGCATTTGCCTTGTCTGAACTCTTTGTTGTATCGCATTTGGGACTGCCCATTACTTGGCGCAACTTTGCACTGGCCAACTATTGGGACGTCCTCGAAAAAAATGCCCTAGGCAACTATCGCGATTTGTTAGAAGGCGTTACCTTGTCCTCGGCCATGGGCACGTACCTCAACATGAAAGGCAACCAAAAATACAACGCATCCACGGGCAGAGCGCCAGATGAAAACTACGCACGTGAGGTAATGCAGTTGTTCACCATTGGCCTGTATGAACTCAACTCAGACGGTACCGAAAAATTAGATTCGCTGGGCAAGCCCATTGAAACATACGACAACAACGATGTGCTGGGTTTGGCCCGAGTTTTTACAGGCTGGGACAATGCCACCGGTACAGACCCGCAAGCTGAATTGGCAGTAGCAGCCTACAGACACGGCCTGCCCATGAGCTTTAACGCAAGTCTTCACAGCCCCGAAGAAAAGAAATTTTTAAACGTAGTTATTCCTGCGGGCACCGATGGCATTAAAAGTCTCAAAACAGCGTTGGACGCTCTTTTTAATCACAACAACACAGCGCCGTTTGTGGTCAAACAATTGATTCAAAGGCTGGTCACCAGTAACCCCTCGCCCGCGTATGTGGGCAGGGTTGTCAAGGTTTTTGAGAACAATGGCAAAAGTGTTCGAGGCGATTTAAAAGCAGTGTGGTCGGCCATTTTGATGGATGCAGAAGCCAGGCAAGCCAATCCGGGCACAAGCTTTGGCAAACTCACAGAACCTGTTGTTCGCCTATTGCAATGGGGTCACACCTTCAACGCTACATCCACGGATGGCGCATGGACCTTGGGCTATACAGACACCGACACCACTCTAGGCCAAATGCCGCTGCGTGCCTCTAGCGTGTTTAATTTTTTCAGGCCAGGCTACATGCCACCGCAAACACAATTGGCTGCTCAGAATTTGCTGGCGCCAGAGTTTCAAATTTTGACAGAGCCCACCGTGGTGAGCTATATCAACTACATGGCGGGCACCGTGAACAATGCACGCAATGTGAAAGCAGATTACAGCTTTGAAAAAACCTTGGCGACAGAGCCTGCCAGCTTGCTTGCACACCTCAATTTGTGCCTAGCGGGCGGCAATGTGTCCGAAGCTAATCTGAGCCTCATATCTACAGCCGTTGCCAGTATTTCAGCCAGCACAGAGGCAGGCGTACTCAATCGCATTTACGCGGCCATTCTGATGCTCATGAGCAGTCCAGACTACCTCATCCAAAGGTGAATTCATGCGCCACACTTCAGACAACCCGCAACAATTGAATCGTCGGTCTATTTTAAAAAGCAGCGCGGCCATTGCGCTACAAAGACTGAGCATGCCCATGGCCAGCAGCCTGGGGCTGATGGCCAATGCGGCAGCCCAATCGGCCAACGATTACAAGGCCTTGGTGTGTGTGTTTTTATACGGTGCCAACGACCACTACAACACGGTCATCCCCTACGACCTCAGCACCCACAACACCTACTTCAATATCCGCAAAGGCACCGTCACGGCTGGGAGCATTTACGATGGCATTGCCATCCCACGTGATGCACTCACCGCCACCGCATTGAGCACGCCCTTGAGCGGCGGCCGACAAATGGCCCTCAATCCAGAAATGACGGCATTGAAGTCGGTCTTTGAAAACAAGCGAGCCTCGGTCTTGATGAACATCGGCCCCTTGCTTGTACCCACCACATTGGCGCAATACAACAACAAGTCGGTGCCTTTGCCGCCTAAGCTTTTTTCGCATAACGATCAGCAAGCTTATTGGCAATCGTCTTATCAAGCAGAAGGCGCTGCCACGGGCTGGGGTGGACGCGCTGCCGACCTGCTCGTGAGCGGCAACTCGCGCTCTGCTTTAACCTGCATTTCGGTCAATGGCAACGCCTTGTTTTTGTCTGGCCAAAATGCCATTTCGTACAAAATGAGCAGCACGGGTGCCACCACCGTCAATGCCATTAAAAGCAAATCTTTGTTTGGCTCCGCATCCTGTGCCAATGTGCTTCAAACACTGATCACTCAATCCAGTGGAATTCCCATGGCCAACGACTATTCCACGGTCACCAAACGCGCCTTGGACACCTACGACGGCGTCCTTGCGGCCATTGGCACTTCCGCGTCGGCCACTGTCAATGCCTTGTTTCCCACATCAGCCACCAATACCCTCTCAGCGCAGCTCAAAATGGTGGCCCGTCTCATAGAGCAGCAATCCATGCTGGGCATCAAGCGACAGGTTTTCATGGTGGGCATGGGCGGCTTTGATCTGCACGATTTTTTACCTACTCAACATCCTGCCTTACTGCAAAAATTAAGCGTATCCATGAAAGAGTTTGACGATGCCATGATGGCACTGGGCAAGAGCAATCAGGTGACCACCTTCACGGCATCAGACTTTGGACGAACACTGGCCTCCAACGGGGATGGCTCAGACCATGGCTGGGGCAGCCACCATTTTGTGATGGGGGGTGCAGTCAATGGCGGTCAATATTTTGGCATCGCACCAGACATTGGATTGACCCACACCCAACAAGTTGGCAGTGGCAGGCTATTGCCTTCTACCGCCATTGAACAGCTTGGGGCAGAACTGGCAACGTGGTTTGGTGTGAGTTCTACCGACGTCAAAACAGTGTTGCCCAACGCCAGCAAATTCGACCTGAACAAGTTGGGGCTGTTTAAATCTTAAGCCTCAGCTAAAACTTTGACTTGACCCATCAGTTTTTCAAAGTGCGCTAAGTCTGGCGTGGGATGGCCCGGTATTTTGGCCAAGTCGTCATAACGACGAAGTCGTACGGTTTCGGCGCAAAAAGCCAATTTTTCAAAATCACCTATTTGCTTTTCGTTAAATGCCCCGCCCTGAAGCTCAAGGCTGTGCTGGGACGCAGGTGAAAGATCGGCCCAATAGCCTTGATCGACAGCACACAAATCACTGTTCTCCAACCGCAATTTAGAAATCCAAGAACCTTTGTCCAACGTTGGATAACAGGGCAGTATGAGCATGTAGTCCGGCAAAGTTGGATTGTTCGGCGCAGCATCCGCATAGTGGGGGAGTGCCTTTCAAAATTTAGCCAAAATGGACCCCACCGTACCCCCCCACCCCTAAATTGGAGTTGGTTTCATCCGTGCACCGCTACACTGTATTTTGCTCAAACGATTCCCAATTTTGGAATATTCTCCAGTTATGCTA
>CAMCJY010000040.1 GCA_945875225.1 Comamonas sp. lk
CGACCTTGTTGGGGATCGAAAAAGCGCAGCAGCAAATGCACCAAGGTGGACTTGCCTGCGCCCGAGCGACCGATCAAGCCGATGCGTTCCCCGGGGCGGATATGCAGGCTAATGTGCTTTAACACCTGCGCGCCACCCTCATAGGCAAAGCTCAAGTCTTCGAATCGAATTTCACCCCTGCCAACTTGGAGGGCTTGCGCATCGGGGCTGTCTGTCATGCGCAGGGGCTGGGCAATGGTTTCCATGCCTTCTTGCACTACACCCAGATTCTCAAAGATCCCAGCCACCTCCCAAGATACCCAGCCCGCCGCCGTGGTGATCTGCCAGGCTAGCGGTAGCGCAGTCGCAAATGTAGCCACGTCCAGCGCGTGCGCCTGCCACAAATAGAGCCCTACTGCGGCGGTGGCGACGAGCAGCAAGGCGTTCATCATCCACAGCGTAAAAATAAATAAAGTCACCAGCCGCATGTGTTGCGACACGGCACGCACATGGGCATGAATAACGTCTTGCACATGCCGGTCTTCGTCGCTGGGCCGCGCAAACAGCTTGACGGTAAGGATATTGGTATAAGTGTCCACCACCCGCGCTACCACGCGCGAACGTTGCTCTGAACTGAGCTTGGACAAATCGCGCATACGCGGCACAAAGTAGTACAAAAAGCCGATGTAGGCGGCAAACCAGCAGACCGTAGGAATCGCCAATCGCCAGTCCGACAGGCACATCAGTACCACGGTAGTCAGGCCGTAAATTAGGATGTACCACACTGATCGCACGCCCGAGACTGCGCTTTCGCGTAGCGAGTTACCGGTTTGCATCACACGGTTGGCAATGCGGCCGGCAAAATCATCCTGAAAAAATGGCCAACTCTGACGCACCACATGCCAGTGGTTCTGCCAGCGCACCAAACTGGTAAATGCGCCCATGACGGCATTGAAGCGCAGCAGGCTGTCAAAAAGCAAAGCGGCCGGGCGCAGCAGCAGCAGGAACACCAGCATCAGCCCCAGCATGGGCCCGGCTTCCCGCAAGGCGGCCTCCCGGTCTGTCGCCAGCATCAGACCGACCAGCTTGCCTATCAGGAGCGGCATGACGGTGTCGCTAAGCGCTACCAACAGGCAGCTGAGCAGCATCGCAAAAAACAGGGCGCGTGACTGGCGCAAAAAGTGCCAGTAAAACGCAATGAGACCCTTGGGGGGTGTTTGGGATGGAGGGCTGGCGGTGGCGGAAATCCGCGATTCAAAGTAGTCGAAAAGTCCGCTAAACATAGCTTGACTTTAGCGCAAAACCACGCAGGCCCTATCCGCGCTGACTTTGGCGCTAAGCGGTGAATTCAAAATAGCGCTGGAAGCTAAACGCAATCGTCGCCATCAAGACGGTGGTACCCAACATCAGCGAAGCTCCGAGGCCTAGCACCGTCAGGCCCTGGGTTTGTCCTGCCGCATCTTCCGGCTCGGCCTGCGGATTAAAGCGCGCGTTCCAGGCGGGTGCATCCATCAGGCCATAGCGGATAGCCACAAGCGCAGATGCGGCCAGGGCGAAACCGCCCAAGGGAATCAGAATCCAGCTCCACAAGTCATCCAAGCCCAGTGTTCGGGCACGCACAACGCCATACCAACCCACCGCCGTGGGCAGGAGGATCAGCCAGGCCCAGCGGTCAAAGCGTCCCACCAAGTAAATGCGCTGCAAGCCCATTGAGCCCAGCAGCAGCGTGAGCCACACGGCGAAGGTTTTATTTTTCATAAAGCGCATTGTCGTCGCTGACGCGCAGGTCTAATCTGGAAAAGCGAACCTAGCGAGCCCGCTTCAAGCCGGCGACCGCGCTAAATGCTCTCGGATCCCGCCGCTGTAAGCAACAAACCCGCTTAAACAGGTTGAACGCACAACCTCATACGGGTGGCTGGCGGTCGCCCACGCCTAGGGGGCATTGCATCAGCACCACGTCCAGCCAACGCTCAAATTTCCAGCCGCAGGCGCTAAGCACACCGGCGTGGGCAAAACCGCATGCGCTGTGCGCGCCTATGGAGGCCAGGTTGGCGGAATCGCCAATGACCGCGATCAGCTTGCGCACACCGGCACGCTCGGCGCTGGACATCAGCTCGCTCAAAAGCAGGCGTCCCCAACCCTTGCCGGTGGCCAGCGGGCTAAGGTAAAGCGAGTCTTCGGCTGAAAAACGGTAAGCGGGGCGCGGCTTGAACCAGTTGCAATAGGCAAAACCGACAACTTCCCCCGAGTCTTCCAATACCAAGAAGGGTAGGCCTTTGGCTAACACGTCCGCGCGGCGTGCCCGCATGTCCGTTTCGGTGGGCGGGTCGATTTCGAAAGTGCCTGTTCCATGCAGCACATGGTGGCGGTAAATACCGGTAATGACCGCCAGGTCGGCGTCCGTGCTGGAGCGGATAAGAGGCATGGTTTGGGAAAAGATATAATCGAGGGCTATTCTGAGTGTCACTGGCCGGGTGGTCAGTTGCGTGTCTCAACTCCGAATTTTATGGTTGAAACTCATTTCAATCTCCCCAAAGGATGAATCATGGTCGTTATTCGACTCGCCCGTGGTGGTGCTAAGGCCCGCCCGTTTTTCAGTATCGTCGTTGCCGACAAGCGTACCCGGCGTGATGGCCGCTTTATCGAGCGCATCGGTTTTTACAACCCAATTGCCACGGCCAGTGAAGAGCGCATTCGCATTGCACAGGATCGCTTGACCTATTGGAAAGGCGTTGGTGCTCAGGCTTCGCCGACGGTGGAGCGTCTGATCGACCAGGCCGCTGCCAGCGCGCCGGTCGCAGCCTAAAGTCCCTTGAAGGGCTTGCGCCTCGCGGTGCAAACCCTTTACGGCAGACCTTATTTCGCATGATCGCAGGCCTGGAGCCCGCTGAGCTTCCGGCAGATGCCATTGAGGTGGCGCGCATCGGCGAGGCCTGGGGTGTCAAAGGCTGGTTCAAGGTACTGCCATTTAGCGCCCAGCCCGAGGCGCTTTTTTCTTCCAAGCGTTGGTATTTGCTGCCCTCTGAGCGGGGTACTCCCACGTTTACCGGTGTGGTCAAAATCGCCATCCAAGAGGCCAAAGAGCATTCCGATACGGTTGTCGCCAGCGCCCATGAGGTGCTGGACCGTGATGCTGCGCAGGCATTGCGCGGCGCGCGTGTGTTCGTGCCGCGCTCCAGTTTTCCCACCGCCGATCCCGACGAGTACTACTGGGTGGACTTGATTGGCCTGGACGTCATCAACCGCCAGGACGAGCCCATGGGTTGCGTACGCGAGTTGCTATCCACCGGTGCGCAAACCGTGTTGGTGCTGGAGTATTTAGCAGAGGGCAAGGTGCAGGAACGCATGATTCCCTTTGTCTCGGCCTTCATCGACGAGGTGGATCTGGCGGGAAAGCGCATCCGCGTGGACTGGCAAAGCGACTACTGAGGGGCCGGGCCGTGCGTTTTGACGTTATCACCCTGTTTCCCGACTTGTTTGAGCCATTTTTGCGCACCGGCATCACCCGGCGTGCCTTTGAGTCTGGGCAGGTACAGGTTTGTCTGCACAATCCCCGCGACAAGGCCGAAGGCAATTACCGCCGCGTGGATGACCGGCCTTTTGGTGGCGGTCCGGGCATGGTCATGATGGCCGAGCCTTTGACCCTGACGCTGGCGCGGGCACAGGCGCAGCGATTAAGGCCGGGCAAAGTCATTTTGTTTTCCCCACTCGGGCGCGTGTTGAACCACGAGACCGTACAGCGCTGGGCGGTAAGCGAGGGGGCGGTACTGGTATGCGGCCGCTATGAAGGTTTGGACCAGCGCTTTGTGGACCGCTATGTCGACGAGCAAATTAGCCTGGGGGACTTTGTGGTTTCCGGGGGCGAGTTGCCGGCCATGCTGTTGCTCGATGCGATTGCCCGTCTGCAGCCCGAGGTGCTCAGCGATGCCCAAAGCCACCAACAAGACAGTTTTAACCCCGCATTGGATGGTTTGTTGGACTGCCCGCATTACACACGTCCCGAAGATTGGCAAGGCAGCCCCGTGCCCGAAGTACTCATGTCGGGCCACCACGAGCGCATCGAGCGATGGCGGCGTGATCAACGCTTGTTGCTGACAGCCAGGCTGCGCCCCGAGCTGATCGCTGCGGCCAGGGCAGCCGGTGCGCTGGCCGCCGAGGATGAAAAATTGCTGCGCGGCACGCCCTAGCGCCCTGACTTGGCGAGCCAAGTTCGGGTTGAAGCTGCGCCTTGCCTGGATTGTTATAATGAGCGGCTATCCGATCCTCTGCATGGCCAAATAAGGCGCAGCAATGGTGCTGACACGACAAGGTGACCCTTTAGGGTCCCGGCGCTTGCAAGATCACGAAAGAAGCTATGAACCTCATCCAAATTCTGGAACAAGAGGAAATTGTGCGTTTGGGTAAAACCATCCCCAATTTCTCCCCTGGTGACACCGTCATCGTTAGCGTCAACGTGGTCGAGGGCACTCGCAAGCGCGTCCAGGCTTACGAAGGCGTGGTGATTGCCAAGCGCAATCGCGGTCTGAACCGCGGTTTTATTGTCCGCAAAATTTCCAGCGGCGAAGGCGTGGAACGTACCTTCCAAACCTACAGCCCGCTGATTGCCGGTATCGAAGTGAAGCGCCGTGGTGATGTGCGCCGCGCCAAGCTTTACTATTTGCGTGACCGCAGCGGCAAGTCGGCACGTATTAAAGAAAAGCTGCCAGCCAAAAAGACCGCCGCTTGACCGGTTCTTCGGTCATTGTGAAAACCGCCCCGGGCATCCCGGCGGCGGTTTTTTTACGCATCAAAAGAATTTATAGTGCATAAAAGCATGCGCAAAATCCCGCCTTTTGACCCGCGACAAGTACCCTTTGAGATGGCCGACGGGCATCTGCCACCGGTACCCGACACCCATTTGCATCCCAAAGCGGTCGCCCTACGCTTTCAAGCGCCCCCTGCTTGGGAGCCCGAATTCCGGTTGGAGCCGCGCTTTATAGATCGTCAACCTAGCGCCGCCTCTGTTCTGGTGGGTTTGGTTACCCATGCGCGACCCACGGTCTTGCTGACTCAGCGCACGATCGGTCTGAGCAGCCATGCCGGCCAGGTCGCTTTTCCAGGCGGCAAATCGGATGCAGAGGACCAGGACGCCGTGGCCACCGCCTTGCGCGAGGCCCAGGAGGAGGTCGGCTTGCACCCACGCCATGTGCGCGTTTTAGGCAGTCTTCCGCACTACACCACGGGCAGCGGTTTTGTAGTAACGCCAGTGGTGGCGCTGCTAGAACCCGGCTTTGCCATCGCGCCCAATGCCGGTGAAGTCGATGCCGTATTTGAAGTGCCGCTGGATTTTTTGATGAACCCGGCGCACCACCGGCGCCACACCCTGCAAACTCCCATAGGCCCACGCCATTGGATTTCCATGCCCTACCAGGATGGCGCCCAGGAGCGCTATATCTGGGGCGCCACCGCCGGTATGTTGCGCAATTTGTACCGGTTTTTACTTCCGGCTTAGGCCCAGTTGCGGCCCAGCCCGTCGGTATGATGCGGTGACATGAGCTTTTTTGCCATTCTTTGTGCGTTGTTGATTGAGCAGGCCCGCCCGCTCAAAGATGCGAATTTTTTGCATACCCAGGTGCGAAGCGCTCTGTCCTGGGCGGTGCGCCAGCTGGACACCGGGCAGGATGTACACGCCAGGTTCACCTGCGTCGTGGTCGTCTTGTTACCCACAGTCCTCACCGCCCTGGTGCATTGGGCCTTGCTGTTTTGGCTAGGATGGATGGCCGCTTTGGTGTGGAATATCTTCATTTTGTACTTCACGCTGGGTTTCAGGCAGTTCAGCCACCATTTCACTGATATTCGCGATGCGTTGGATGCCGGAGACGAAGACACCGCGCGCAGCTTATTGGCCCAATGGATGAAGATGGATGCGTCCGATCTGCCGCGCAGCGAAATTGTCCGCCAAGTGATCGCACATTCGGTGCTCAACGCCCACCGCTGCGTGTTTGGGGTATTTGCTTGGTATTCGATGCTATCTGGCTTGGGGCTGGGGCCCGCAGGAGCGGTGATGTACCGCTTGGCGGAGTATTTTTCCGCCTTGGCCAAGCGACCGGTGAGTCCGCAGACCTTGCTGCTCAGCTCGGCATTGCGTGACTATGTGGGCTTGTGGTGGCACCGAATCGACTGGATTCCGACCCGCTTGACGGCCATGGGCTTTGCTTTTGTAGGCAGCTTTGAAGATGCGATTGACCGGTGGCGAAAATTTGAAGCCGCTGTGCCCGGCGATAACGACGGCATCGTCCTGGCGGCGACCGCCGGAGCGGTGCATATCGGACTGACCGAAGTGGACTTGCGCAATGCGGCACCGGTGCCCCAGTTAGCTCATTTGCGTGCCATAGTCGGCCTGGTCTGGCGCACGGTGGTAATGTGGATGGTGGTGCTGGCCTTGATGTCGCTGGCGCGCTTGTTGGGCTGAAGTACCCGCCCGCGCCTGCCGCTAAGCGCTCTGTTGGCTGGAAGCGGTCGCCTCAATACCGCTTTTGCGAAAGCTCTTCAAACAAGTCTCTGTAAATTTTGTAGCGCACCGGGCTAATCGGGCTGGGCTCGGCTGCGCAGGCGCTGCGCACGCCGCAGCCGGGTTCGTGCAAATGGCTGCAGTTGTAAAACTTGCAGTCGCTGGCCTGGGCTCGGATATCGGGCATGAGATTGCCCAAGTCCATGGGCGCGATGTGGTGCAGGCCAAATTCCTGAAACCCTGGTGAGTCGATTAAGGCTGATTGTTTATCTGCGTCCAGCCAGTACCAGGTGGTGCTGGTGGTGGTGTGCTTGCCCGCCTGTAAGGCAATAGAAATTTCCTGGGTCAGGACGTTGGCTTGCGCAACCCAGCGGTTGATAAGTGAGCTTTTCCCCGCGCCTGAGGGACCTAACACCAGGCTGGTCTTGCCTGCCAATAGTGTGCGTAGCCGCTCGGTGTCATCTTCGGCTGTTTGTACAACGGGCGTATCGCTGGAAGGCTTGAAAGCCGTAGCTAAAACCGGGTACTGCATGGCGCGGTAGGGTGCCAAGCGCTCCCAAGCGGCAGCAAACAAACTGCCCAGATCACGTTTATTGAGTACGATGAGCGCGTCCAGTTGCTGGGCCGCAGCGGCAATCAAAGCGCGCGACAGCTGCCCATCGGAGAACTCGGGCTCTGCGCCCAGAACAATCACCACCTGGTCGATATTGGCCGCAAAGGACTTGGTGCGGATTTCGTCTTGGCGGTACATCAAATTGCGACGGGGCAAAACCTTTTCTATGGTGCCCTCATCTTGCGTGGCAAGCCAGAGCACCTGGTCGCCCACCACGGTTTGGCTTTTCTTGCCGCGCGCATGGCAGATAACTTTGCGGCCCGCCGGGGTCTCCACCCATACATGCCGGCCATGGCTGGCGATAACCAGGCCCTCTTGCAAACCGGCTGGCTCAGCCAAGCGCGCTCCCTGCTTGCTCTGGGTCGGCTAAGGCATCGACCAGGGCGGCGCAGCGCACATCCCGCTGCGAGATACCGGCTACATCATGGGAGCGCCAGCGCACACTGCAGCTGCGGTAGGCCAACAGCATGTCCGGATGGTGGTCTTGTTGCTCGGCTACATAGGCTACGGCATTGGCAAATGCAAGGGTGTGCAAATAGCTTGCAAAGCGGAATGTTTTTTCAATCGCCAGCGTATCACCGTCGCCCCAAAGCTTCCATCCGTCCAAGCTGGCCAGTCGGGCGATCACTTGCGGGCCGCTCAGGGCCTGGTCTCTACTACTTTGGGGTTTGGCTGCTGGTGCGCTCATACAAGTTGTAACTTAAGGCGCAGCCAGCATCCGGCCCAGGCGTTCGGATGCGGGCGGGTGAGAGTAATAAAACTTCACATACAAGGGATCTGGCGTAAGCGTGGAGGCGTTGTCTTCGTATAACTTCAGCAAGGCCGAGGCCAGATCGGCGCCGCGTGTTTGCGCCATGGCATAGGCATCGGCCTCAAACTCGTGCCTGCGTGAAATCTGGGCGAACAAGGGTCCAAGGAAACCGGTAAAAGACGGTAAGACCAGCATAAATAACAACAAGGCCAGGGCATCGTTGGCGCCCGCTAAGTTGGGAATCACGCCCAGGCCGGTATAAAACCATACTTGCGCGCTTGCCCAGCCCAAAGCTGCAAAGCCGGCCAGACTGATGGCGAAAATCGACACGATGCGTTTGAGAATATGCTTGTGCTTGAAATGGCCTAATTCATGGGCAAGCACCGCATCGACTTCGTCGGGCGTAAGGCGAGCCAGCAAGGTGTCATAAAAAACCACCCGTTTAGAGGCGCCAAAGCCGGTGAAATAGGCGTTGGCATGGGCGCTGCGTTTGCTGCCGTCCATCACATAAAAACCCTGCGCCTGAAAGCCGCAACGCTGCATCAAGGCGCGCACACGCTCAGTCAGTGCCGCATCATCCAATGCTTGGAATTTATTGAACAGCGGCGCAATCCAGGTCGGATAAATCAGCATGGCCAGCAGGTTAAAGCCCATCCAGACACCCCAGGTCCAGGCCCACCACAGCGTTCCCGTAGCAGCCATCATCCAAAACACCAGGGCGAGCAAGGGGCCGCCAATCAGCAGGCCCAAGAGCAGGGATTTGATCAGGTCTTGCAACCAGAGCTTGACACTGGTTTTGTTGAAGCCAAATCGCTCTTCAATCACAAAGGTCGCGTACAAGGAGAAAGGCAATTCCAGCAGCGTGTTGATGGCGGTGAAGGCGCCCACCACGGCCAGTTGCTGCCACAGGCCTGCGCCCATGGTGTCCAGTAAAAACCCGTTCAACGCCGATAAGCCCCCCAGCAGGGTCCAGGCTAAGGCGAGGGCCGCGCCCCACGCCAATTCGATCAAGCCAAAGCGTGCTTTCACTACGGTGTAATCAGCCGCGCGCTGGTGCGCTTGCAGGGCAATAGTGGATGCGAAGGCTGGCGGCACCGCGTCGCGGTGGGTGGCGACGTGGCGGATTTGGCGCGTGGTCAGCCACAATTTCAATAAAAGGCTGGCGGTCAGGGCCAGCGCAAAAACAAGGGTCAGGGTGTCGGAGGGATTGAGCGCGGTGTCTTGCATGGGGGCACAGTTTAGGCCATAGGCGACAATCTCAACAATGCAAGTCACATTAAGCCCACTCACAAAATCCGATAAAAACCTGGTCTGGCTCGACTGCGAAATGACCGGTTTGTATCCTGCACAGGACCGCATTATCGAAATCGCCGTGGTGGTTACCGGTCCGATGTTGGAGGCGCGCACCGAAGGCCCGGTGTTTGTGATCCACCAGTCTGATGCGCAGCTGGACGCCATGGACGCCTGGAACAAGGGCACCCACGGCAAAAGCGGCCTGATCGAAAAAGTGCGCGCCTCGACCTGGAACGAGGCGCAGGCCGAAGAGGCCTTGCTCGTATTTTTGGCGCAATACCTGCCTGCCGGCGCCTCGCCCCTGTGTGGCAACACCATCGGCCAGGACCGGCGTTTTCTGGCCGCCTATATGCCGCGCCTGGAGGCCTTTTTCCACTACCGCAATCTGGATGTCAGCACCTTAAAAGAGCTCAGCCGACGCTGGCGACCCGAGGTGTACGCGAGTTTTAAAAAGCAGCAAAAGCACACTGCGCTGGCTGACGTGCATGAATCTATTGATGAGCTGGAACACTACCGAACGCATTTCTTGAAGCTCTGAGCGCCCAGTGGGCGTGCCGCGCATCCGGGATACGGGATAAGCGCTTGGGTGGCCTACAAGGTGTGCGTATAAGTACAAACCCGAATCCGTGCCATAATCGAGGGCTTCGCTAAACGGCAGCACGGCAATCAGGCCGGAGCCAGCGAAATTTGCACATCTCCCAACATTCACCGGGTCCAAGTAAAGAGGGCCCCAGCCGCACCGGCAGCGTAGCAGACGCACCTGGCGCAGCCTCCGTTTGATGGTTGATGTTTTTTAACCATTGACGGAACGCCCACCTCGCGGGTGGCGTTGCTGTGTGAGTGAAACTATGACTGATTCTTTGATCGCAACGGGCGAATTCGCGTCCGAGCACACTTTTTCCACCCAAGAGGGCGAGGCTTTCCCGCCGGACCTCGGCGCTACGGCCCATCTTGCGAACGAGGCGGGTGCCGCTTCGGACGATGCGCAGGCCGTAGTGGCCGAGCCCAATGGCTTTTTGGCCCTGGACCTTGCGCCCGAGCTGATACGCGCCTGTATGGACCTGGGTTACACCCAGCCCACACCGGTGCAAACCAAAGTTATTCCTTTGGCTTTACCGACCGAGGGCGCAGACAAGGGCGCAAAAAAATACATCGACCTGATGGTCTCCAGTCAAACCGGCAGCGGTAAGACCGCCGCGTTTTTGCTGCCGGTATTGCACACCCTGCTCAAGCAAATGGCGCAAGCCGAAGCCGATGAGCGCCAGGCCTATGAAGAAGCAGTCGCGCAAGCCGCTGCAAAAGGCGAAGCTCCTCCTAAGCGCGCTAAGCGTAAAGACCCGACTAACGCACGCAATTTCAAAGCCCCGACCCCTGGCGCACTGATCGTCTGCCCGACCCGCGAACTGGCTCAGCAAGTGGCGCATGACGCCATCGACCTGGTACAACATTGCCGTGGCCTGCGGGTTGCCAATATCGTGGGCGGCATGCCTTACCAATTGCAAATTGCCAAGCTGCAAAACGCCAATCTGGTCGTGGCTACACCCGGCCGCTTGCTGGCCTTGCAACGCTCCATGC
>CAMCJY010000041.1 GCA_945875225.1 Comamonas sp. lk
AAGTGGCCACCAAAAAGCCCCAGCCTGAGGTGCAAATCCGCGGTGACTTGTCCGCACGCTACGAAGGCGTGGGCCAGGTGCTACTGGCCTGCCAGCGCGCAGGCATCGTCAAGGTGGCCTTTATCACCGAACCGCCTCCCCTGAACTAAAGCGCAGCAGGATACCCCCCGCCATGGCCATGAATATTGGAAACAGCAACGCAAGCGACGAGCCGGAGTTGATGATGGAGATCAACACCACGCCGCTCATTGACGTGATGCTGGTCTTATTGGTGATGCTGATCATCACCATCCCCATCCAGCTGCATGCGGTGAGCCTGGAGATGCCAGTGGGGGCGCCGCCGACTCAGCAAAAAATGGAAAAAATCCAGATCGATATCGATGCGACCAGCGTGGTCTATTGGAACGGGGTGGCCGTCTCGGGGGCTGAGCTGGAGCAAAAGATGCAGTCCATAGGCCAATGGGCCGCGCAGCCCGAAGTGCATGTACGCCCCAACAAGGATGCGCGCTATGCGGTGTTTGCCAACGTGCTCTCGGGCAGCAAACGCCACGGGCTGACCAAGATTGCCGTGATCGGTGCGGAGCAGTTTGTCCAATGAGCGCACTGGGTGATCTGGCGAGCTCGAGCGCTGGCGCACACAGCGCCTCGCCTTACGGTTTCGGCCAGCAAGACAATAGCCACAGGCTCAAGAGCATTGCCTTTGTCATTGCCGTGCATCTGGTGGTGGGCTATGTACTCATCTCCGGCCTAGGGCGCCAAGGCTTGGCGCTTTTGAAAAAACCACTGGAAGCGGTGCTGATCCAAGAGGTGATCATCCCGCCACCACCACCACCCCCGCCCCCGCCCAAGAAAATAGAGCCCCCGCCCGAGATGCCCAAGGTGCAGGCACCGCCGCCACCTTTTGTACCGCCGCCAGATACCCCACCGCCGGTGTCCAGCACGGCACCTGCGATTCAGTCGGTGGCCACGCCCCCGCCCACGCCGCATGTGATTGCGCCACCACCACCACCGGCTCCTCCTGCGCCACCTGCACCGCCTGCACCGCCACCGCCACCGCCAGCGCCCCCGGCGCCTAAGACTAGTGGGGTTTTATGTCCAACGCAGGTTGCCCCTGAGATGCCACGGCGCGCGTTGCAAGACGGCACCCAAGGCGTGGTCAAGGCGCAAATCGTGCTCAAAGGGGGCGCGGTGCAGGAAGTCAATATCCTGACTGGCCCGCGTGTGTTTCATGCCGCAGTGAAGGCGGCCATCATGCAGTACAAGTGTGTGGGTGATGGCGCAGGCGCTGAGGTGACCGTGACGCAGGAATTTAATTTCAAGATTGATTAGGGACCTTCATGGGGCTCGATCCCTAAGAGGAAAAGCCTTGCGCTAATTGGACTCGCGCCGCTTGCCCAATTGTCTGCGCAGCAAATCTACCTGGCCACTAATGGCTTCGGCATCGACCACGTCGTTGGCATTGACGACGTAGCACTCCAGATCTGCCAGGGCTTCGCCGTGGTTGCCAAGCATGGCATGCGCCAGGCCGCGGTCGCGGTACTCGGACCAGACCTCGGGCGTCAACACAACCAAGCGCTCTTGCACTGCCAGCCATTGGCCGCCATGTTTTTGACTGCGGAAAATTTCCTTCAAATTACGCAACATGCGCGTCAGGATGTCGCGCGGTGGAGCGGCTTGTAAATACAGGCCTAGCGGCACGTCAAAGTCCGCACCGTGCTTGCCACCAAGTCGGTAGGGCTGGAGCATTTCTTTGAGTTCTTCTCGGCTGAAAGACTGGCCGTTCATCGGGTCGATGACGGCTTGGCCGGTGGGCAACTGCACCTTGATTAAAAAATGTCCGGGAAAGCTGACGCCTTTGGCCTCCAGGCCAATGCCCTGCGCCAGTTCAAGCCAAATCACCGCCAGCGAGATGGGGATGCCGCGCCGCGACTCCATCACCTGGTGCACATAGCTGTTGTCCGGCGCGTAGTAGTCGTTCAGGTTGCCGGCAAAACCCAGCTCTTGGTAAAAAAAACGGTTGAGTGCCAGCAAGCGGGCCATGCCGGCAGCGTCGGCGGGCAGACGTTTGCGTAATCGCATCTGCCACTGGTCCATGCGCGAGAGCACGCCGTGCACATCCAGATCGGCATCGCGCATATGGCCCAAAGCGGCAGCCGCTTCAAACAGGGGAAAGCCGCCGTCACTGTGCACCAGAGACGCGAAATACGCCAACGGGCTGGGCGGTTCAAAAGAAAAATCCATACGCAACTCTATCGCAAATCAGCCAAAGCCCGCAGACCTAGCGCCGCAAAAACTGGCGCAAATTGAGACCCAGCGCCAGTATGCTGCCCAGGTACAACAACACAGCACCCGCCAGCACCAGGGCCACCCACAGCACCCGCTGCAGCGGGCCGCCGGGCATATCTAGCCACGTGAACGCTTGCGCTGCCCAGGCCAGGTATGCGCCTAAAGCCATACACGCTATCAAGACTTGCAACGCAAAGCGACCCCAACCGGGCTGCGGCTTGTAACTGCCGCGCGCCTGAAGCCCACGCAATAGCCATAGTGCATTGAGCAAAGCGCCCAGCGAAATAGACAGTGACAAAGCTGCGTGGCGCAAGTAAGGTACCAAAGCCCAGTTAAGCAGCTGGGTAATGAGGAGTACCACTACCGCAATACGCACCGGCGTCTTGACGTCTTGGCTGGCGTAATAGCCTGGCGCCAACACCTTGATGGCCACCAGCCCCACCAGCCCCACACCCCAACCGGTAAGGGCCAAGGCGGTTTGCTGCACATCAAAAGCCGTAAAAGCGCGGTAATGAAACAGAACCGCGACCAAGGGCTGCGCAAACACCAACAACGCCACGGCACAAGGCGTGGCCAGCAAGACCACGATGCGCAAACCCCAGTCCAAAAGCGCGGAATAGTCGCCTGTATTGGCGGTGGCACGCGCTGCCGCCAGCCGCGGGATCAGCACCACGCCCAGAGCCACGCCCAGAAGGGCAGTAGGAAACTCCATCAGCCGGTCCGCATAGCTGAGCCAACTGACGCTGCCAGTGGCCAGGTGGGAGGCGATCTGGGTATTGATGAGCAAGGAGATTTGCGCCACGCTCACGCCCAGCAAGGCCGGGCCCATGAGCCGCACGATGGTGCGGGTACCGGGGTCTTGCCAAGCCGTACGCATGGCCGACCAGCCCAGGCCCAGGCGCGGCAGCAAACCCAGGGCCGCCAGGGCCGGTATTTGCAGACCTAGCTGCAACACGCCACCGGCCATTACCCCGATGGCCATGGCATATATCGGCTCTATGCCCTGCGTGCCAAACCAGGGCGAGAGCCACCAAGCGGCCGCAATCGTGCTCACATTGAGCAGCACCGGCGTAGCCGCCGGAATAGCAAAGCGCTTGTAGGTATTCAAAATGCCCGAGGACAGCGCCACCAGGGACATGCAGCCGATGTAGGGGAACATAAAGCGCGTCATCCAGACCGCCGCATCAAAACCGGCTTGCGGCAAGCCGCTGGCCATAGCCCAGACCATCCAGGGCGCGAGCAAGACACCTGCCACACACACCAGCACCATTACCCAGGCCAAAAAGGTAGCCACCTGGTCGATCAAAACTTTGGTGGCGGCGTCGCCATCTTGGGCTTTGCTGGCGGCCAGCACCGGCACAAACGCCTGGCTGAAAGCGCCCTCGGCAAACATCCGGCGAAACAAGTTGGGGATGCGAAAGGCGACGTTAAACGCATCGGTCAGGGCGCTCGCGCCAAACAGTGCGGCCATCAGGGTTTCGCGCAGCAATCCGGTGACGCGCGAGGCCAATGTCCACAGGGACACAGTAGAGGCGGACTTGAGGAGGCTCACGGAGAGAGTTTAGCCGCTACCCCCCGCAAGGCTATAATGGTTAGCTTTGCTGGCAACATCTACAGACACAAGGACACACACATATGGCATCCGGAAAACCCAAGAAAAAGAACCCGCGCTTAGCGTCGGGCCGCAAGCGCGTCCGCCAGGACGTCAAAATCAATGCAGCCAATACCTCGCTGCGCTCCAAATACCGCACCGCGGTGAAGAACGTTGAAAAAGCCGTTCTCGCCGGTGACAAAACCAAAGCAGCCGAGTTATTTGGCAAGATGCAAGCGGTGGTGGACACCATCGCTGACAAAGGCATCTTCCACAAGAACAAAGCCGCCCGCGATAAGAGCCGTTTGGCTACCAAGGTGAAAACCTTGGCCCTCGCCGCCTGATTTTTCAGGTGCACCGCCCGAATCCTCTCGCAGGATTCGCCGTTTGAATCGGGTGCGCTGCCAGCAAAGCAAAAAGCCGTCGCAAGACGGCTTTTTTGTGGGCGCAAGGTAGGCAAGAGGGCCTTAGAGCCGGGTGGACCCCAACATCGAGCTTGCCTAGCGCGGCCGCATCATCCGAAACAGCTGCTCCGGGCCGATGCTGAAATAGTCGGACGGGCCGCCGCCCCGTAGTATCGGGCGGGCTGACGCCGTGTCATAGATGCCGTCGCGGATGTGGGCGGTGTCGATATGCACTTTGACCACTTCGCCAAACACCATCCAGGTGTTGAGTTCATCACCCAGCGCCGAGCGCAAGGGCATGGATTGGCTGACTTTGCATTCAAAGCTGACTGGACTTTGGCCCAAGCGCGGCGCCTTGACCAGGTCGCAGGCGAGCGGGGTCAAGCCCGCCAAGGCGAACTCGTCTACTTCGGGGGCTACATGGGCACAAGTCTGGTTCATGGCCTCGGCCAGGTCCTGGGTGGCTAGGTTCCAGACGAATTCGCCGGTTTCAATGGCGTTACGCACCGTGTCTTTGTAACCCAGGCTGCTAAAGCCAATAATAGGCGGCACGTAGTTAAAGGCGTTAAAAAAGCTATAGGGCGCCAGATTGAAACCTCCGCTGACGCTGCGCGTGGAAATCCAACCGATGGGGCGCGGACCCACGATGGCGTTAAACGGGTCATGCGCCAGGCCATGGCCCAGGCGCGGTTCGTAGGAATGGATGGGGTCTGTCATGCGCGCCATGGTAGCGCCAAGCACAGGCCCCGGCAGCGGCTATTTGGTCAGTGCTGGCGGTGCGCCTTCGCTGGTTTGCAAGTCGTTGTCGCGTGCAAAATTGAGGCAAAAGTCCCAGGCCATGACATCGTACTCGCGCAGATCACTATGGATGATGACGCATTTGGTATCCCCGATGCTGGTCGGTATGCACCAGGGCGAATAGCCCAAATGGCTACCCGGCTGCGGACCGCCGGGCCGGAATTGGCTCATCACACCTGCCAGGCGCTCGGCCCAGTCGCTAGGGCGAAATGCCCTGCCCTGGCGCGTCAGGCCCAGGATGTAAGTTTCTTTGGCGAGAGTGGTAGCCATGTGCTCGGGATAGGCCGCTGTGAGGACGGCATGCGGCAGGTTTAAGTTCCTGCGGATCGCGGGCGTATTGCACCGCAACAAGCAGTTTACCTGTTGCCCATGTGGATCAAATTACACAATATGAACAATTGCAGGCCTTCGCCACCAAACGGCGCAGACTCTAAAATCCACCCTCGACGGCCCAACTTGCGTTGGGCTGATTGCTTTGTAGCACCACGCTTTTGTATTTTTCCCACGGAGTCAGCCCATGACCGCCCCCGCCCCCCACCACGCTGCCGCGTCCCCGCATGTGATGACGACCTATGGACGTTTGCCCTTGGCCCTGTCGCATGGCCAGGGCTGTAAAGTCTGGGATACCGAAGGCCGCGAGTACCTGGACGCGCTCGGCGGTATCGCCGTCAACACTTTGGGCCACAACCACCCGGACCTGGTGGCCGCCTTGCAAGACCAGGTGAGCAAGCTGATACACACTTCCAATTACTACCACGTGCCCTTGCAGGAAGCGCTAGCGGCCAAGTTGGTGGAGCTGTCGGGCATGGAAAACGTTTTTTTCTGCTCCAGCGGCCTGGAAGCCAATGAGGCAGCGCTGAAACTGGCGCGCAAATTCGGCCATGACAAGGGCATCCATAACCCGCAGATTGTGGTCTTTGACAAAGCCTTTCATGGCCGCAGCATTGCCACCCTAAGTGCCACCGGCAACACCAAAGTGCAAGCCGGCTTTGGCCCGCTGGTGGAGGGATTTATTCGGGTGCCCTTGAATAATATTGAAGCCTTGAAAGCGGCGACCGAAGGCAATAGTGATGTGGTGGCGGTATTTGTGGAGGCGATCCAGGGAGAAGGCGGGGTCAAGCCCTTACACATGGACTATTTACGTGATTTGCGCGCGCTGTGTGACGCGCGCGACTGGTTGCTGATGATTGACGAAGTGCAGTGCGGCATGGGGCGCACCGGCAAGTGGTTTGCGCACCAATGGGCCGATATCGTGCCCGATGTGATGCCCCTGGCCAAAGGCTTGGGTTCGGGCGTACCGATTGGGGCAATTGTGGCGGGGCCACGCGCAGCCAAGGTACTGGGCGTGGGTAACCACGGCAGCACCTTTGGCGGCAACCCACTGGCCATGCGCGCCGGGCTTGAAACCATAGGCGTGATGGAGCGCGACGGCCTGCTGGCCAATGCCGAAAACGTGGGGGCCCACCTCAAAGCCGCGCTGACCAGCGGCCTTGCGCAGGAGTTGGCGGCCGGCTCAGTCAAAGAGATTCGTGGCCAGGGCTTGATGTTGGGCATTGAGCTTTCCAAGCCCTGCAGCGCGCTAATGCAGCAAGCTGCCGACAAAGGCCTGCTTATTAGCGTTACGGCCGACAGCGTGGTGCGCCTTGTGCCTTCGCTGGTATTGACGGCAGCCGAGGCCGAGCAAATCGCCGCTATTTTGTGCCCGCTGATCACTGCGTTTTTGGCAGCCTGAACACCCGCTTTTTGCGCCCAGCCTACTTTTTGGTACCCCCCCGATGCAACATTACCTGCAATTTAAAGACTTCAGCGCTGGTGAATACGCCTATTTGTTTGCGCGTGCAGCGCTGATCAAGAAGAAATTTAAGGCCTATGAAAAACACCAAACCCTGGTGGACCGCACACTGGCCATGATTTTTGAGAAGGCATCCACCCGTACGCGGGTAAGCTTTGAAGCCGGCATGTACCAGTTGGGCGGTAGCGTGGTGCACCTGACCACCGGCGACAGTCAGCTCGGGCGCGCAGAGCCGATTGAAGACAGCGCAAAAGTCATCAGCCGCATGACCGACCTAGTGATGATCCGCACCTTTGAGCAAACCAAGATCGAACGATTTGCGGCCAACTCGCGCGTGCCGGTGATTAACGGGCTGACCAATGAGTTCCACCCTTGCCAGGTGCTGGCGGACATCTTTACGTTCATAGAACACCGCGGCTCCATCGCCGGCAAGATAGTGGCCTGGGTGGGCGATGGCAACAATATGGCCAATACCTGGCTGCAAGCGGCCGATTTATTGGGCTTCACGGTCCATGTGAGCACGCCTTCCGGCTATGAGGTCAAGCAGTCTGTAGCCGGCTTGCGCTCGGCGGACGGTTACCGCCTGTTCGACGACCCGCTGCAAGCCTGCCAGGGTGCGCACCTGGTGACCACCGACGTCTGGACCAGCATGGGCTATGAAGCGGAAAACGAGGCGCGCCGCGCCGCCTTTGCCTCTTGGTGTGTAAACCGCGCCATGATGGCCGCCGCCGCACCAGACGCACTGTTTATGCACTGCCTACCTGCGCACCGGGGCGAAGAGGTAGAGGCCGAAGTGATCGACGGCCCGCAAAGCGTGGTCTGGGATGAGGCGGAAAACCGCATGCATGCGCAAAAAGCGCTGATGGAGTATTTGCTGCTGGGGCGGCAAAGTTGAGTAAGTTTTCAGACCGTGGCTAGTGGGCTGGCGGGGGTGCGGCCTTTTTTTCTTCCTTGATGGTCTGCTTGATCTTGCTCTTAATCGGCGTAGGACACTTGCCTATTGACGAGTTGCTATAAACCTGGAACATCTTGGAGTGGTCGGGGTCGCGGCAGATGTAGAGGCAAATAAATTGGCCTTTATCAGGTGCGATGTCTTTGGAATCAAAGTCGCAGACGGCATCAATAATGCGAAATGGCTTTTTGGTCGCAGCTTTTTTGTCCTCGGCCTGGGCGCTACCCATGGCAGTCATCAGGCAAAAGGCTGCGACAAGGCGCCAAGCAAGTAATCCGATATTTTTCATGTGGTTACCAACAAATAAAAAGGCCAGGTGGGCCACCAGCGGCGCCTATCAAGTTGGAGCGCAAAGGACGTGACCCCGTTTATACGGCATTTGTACCCAGCCCAAGAATCAGCCAGGCTATGCCTGCCAGTAGGCAATGGCTGCAGACAACCACACCCCGCCGCACAATAGGAGGCTCATGAAAACTGCAGCACTTCCCAAATCCTTGGCGCGCTTGGACAGGGTGTTCCACTCATAGCCCACGCGGTCAATCGCCGACTCGATCCCGGTGTTGAGCAACTCCACAATCAAGACCAATACCAAGGTGGCCAAGAGAAAGCCGGTTTCCAACCAAGTTTTGCCCAAAACAAAGGCAAACGGGCCCATAAAAGCCGCAAGCCATGCCTCCATGTGAAAAGCCGGTTCAGCCCAGCCTGCTTTGAAACCGGCCAAGGTGTTTTTAAACGCCGGCCAGATTCTGGACCAGCCGCGCAATTTATCTTCTAGCCGCATGCGTCTGCCTCGTCCTTGTTACCGTGGAATTACGCGTGGATTATGTAGCTTTTGGGGAATGCCGGAGTACAGCTACGCCCTGCCGTTAGAGCTTGTCAAGGTGCAGCAGCACACTCACACGCCTTGCTTGACCAGGGACGCCTTGAGTGCTTCTGCCAGCGTTTCCAGGCTGTCTTCTAGGTGGGCCTGCACAAGGCTGCTACGCCTTTTGCCAGCCAAAGCCACCTTCAGCTGTGATTGCAACTTCAGCGCCACCTGCCGGTGAACCGCGCGCACATCCGCAGCGGTTGTAGTGCTAGCTCGCACCAAACCAGTGGCCAGGCGGCGCACATGTTCGCGCTGCAGGTTACGGCGCAGGCTGTCGATGTCGCCTGTGCCTTTTTTGCCCACCGCGAGCTCGGACCATACTGCCTTGGACAAGCGTGTTTGAACTTCGGAATAGGTCAGCAACTGACGCGGGTCGGCCACCTTCGTTTCAGCATCGGCCAGGCGTCCGGCCAAGCTGTCTGCCATCAGCGTGTCTAAAGCGCCGCGTTGCAAGGTCAGCACTGCAGTGGGTAGGCTGAAGTCGACGCCCTGCTGCGCGTTAGCGCGCGGCTCGTTATGGTCCACCCCGAGGCGGCTCAACACCTTGGGATCGAACTTGAAGCTGGCGCTGCTGAATATCTCGTTGATAAGCACGTTCAGCGCAGCACGTTGCTGGTCCGCTGGCACGGGCACCAGCAAAGGCTTATTTGCGCCAGCCGCAGCCCGAGTGGTGTACACGCCGCCCACGTACTTGGCCGCAAAAGGCAAGGACGCGCCCATGCTGCTCAGAACGCGACTGAGGGCGCGGCGGTAAACGGTGAGGTCTTCGTCTGCCGCCAGTGGCCGCGTGGTGATACGTTCTAACAATTCACGCGCGAGCTTGATCTGGCGCTGCGAGAAGCCCAGCGGGTCGCTGCTCATGTCGCGCTGATTGATCATCGGATCGTTATTGCCTAGGTCTTGGTCAGTGGCATAGGCCAGCGCCGGCTCGCGTTCCGAGCGCGCGGCCAGGGCCTTAAGCGCCAACTTCTCGTCGTCAAGGCTGGCGTACTCCCGGTAACCGTACTCTAGGGCCCAGTAGTCATAAGCGCCAAGCGTCAGCATGTTGTAGTCGGCCACCGGCTCGCCTTTGAGTGGCAGATTCTGCGCGTTGTACTCCATGACTGAGGCCGACAAACCGTTAGCCCGGGTGTAAGCCGGGTCGCGTAGTTGCGCGGGTGTTATCGCGGTCGAGGCGCGAAAGTTGTGGCGCAGACCCAGGGCGTGGCCTATCTCGTGCATGGTGACGTTTTTCAGTGCGTCGGCGATGTAACGATCGGCTTCTGGGCTGTTCGGATCCAGCAGGCCGCGTTCGACCAACAGGTCAAAGCCGAAGCTTGCTTCGTCGAAAGCAACATCGGCGTAATTGCACAGGGCATGGTCATGCCCCTGGGCCACGGTTGCATGGGGCGGCAGTTGCTCGGCCCAACGCGGCACGGCTTCGCCAGCGCGAGAACGGAATACACGCACCCGGTTCTCGTCGACGATGACGGCGCCACGCAGGATTTCGCCGGTGCGCGGGTCTTTCTGGCTCGGGCCGACCACAGTGGAGCCCGGGCCCTCCTGTGCAAACCAACGAATGGCAAGCATACGGACGCCCTCGGTAGTGGTCCAATCCGCATCGGCCTGCTGCTGCTCGATGGACAGTGCATTGCGGAAACCAGCTTTTTCGAACGCCTTGGCCCACTCCTGGGCAGCTTCGCGCAGGGGCGCGCGCCAGGGCTCGGGGATGTTTCGGTCCAACACCACGCGAATCGGCTCCTTGGGCTCGGAAACCGCCGCTGACGGGTCTTTCTTCTCCAAACGCCAGCGATTAATGAAGTGCGTGCGCTTGCCCTCTTGCGTGTCGTCGCCGAAGTTCTTGAACGACGAATTGAAGTAGCCCACGCGCGAATCGGCCATACGCGGCTTCATTGGCTGAGCAGGCAGCGGAGCCAGCGTATAGGCGTAGGCTAAGAACAAACTGCGTGCGTCCGGGACGCTTTCGGGGGGGCTGG
>CAMCJY010000042.1 GCA_945875225.1 Comamonas sp. lk
GCAAGCCGGTTGTTTTTAGCGCAGTCATCGATTTTTTGACCAGCACATCGGCAATCGCCGCTTGGGTGGACGCGGCCAGATCGGCCTGCTTTTGCAAGGGCAAAGCGCCAAAACCCGGCGTAGCGCCCGAGGCTAAGGTGTACTCAGATGGCGCAATCGGCGCGCCATGAGCCGCGACCATTTTTTGCGACTGCACCAGCACCGCCGTCTTGAGCCCGGCAAACGAAAAATCCAAATCGCCGCTGTGCAACAAAGGTCGCGGTAGGGCGTAGGCCTTGGGGTCGCCCTGGGCGGCCAACGCCGCCAAGGCCGGACCACCGGGGTAGCCCAGGCCCATGAGCTTGGCGGACTTGTCAAAAGCCTCGCCAGCCGCGTCGTCTATCGTTTCACCCAGCATCTCGTAACGGCCCACGCCGTCGACGCGCATCAGCTGGGTGTGGCCGCCCGATACCAGCAGCGCTACAAAGGGAAACTGCGGCGGGTCCGCGCTCAAAAATGGTGAGAGCAAATGCCCTTCCAAATGGTGCACGCCGAGTACGGGTTTGTCTAAGGCCGCCGCCAACGCACAGGCCAGCCCCGCGCCCACCAGCAACGCGCCCGCCAAGCCGGGGCCGCGCGTGTAGGCGACCACATCCACTTCGCTCAAGCTGCGTCCGGCGCTGACCATGACCTCGCTCGTGAGCGGCAGCACGCGCCGGATATGGTCGCGGCTGGCCAGTTCGGGCACCACGCCGCCAAAGGCCTGGTGCATTTCCACTTGGCTGTACAAAGCATGGGATAGCAATCGCGGCACGGCTTGCCCCTGCATCTCTACCAAGGCCACGCCGGTTTCGTCGCAGGAAGACTCAAAGCCCAGCACCAGCAGGGGCCGCGCTTCCTGGGTGGAAGGCTCGCCGGAAAACTTGCTAGGCAAGTTGGCCGCTATCGTCACCGACGACAACGCCTGGTCTTGGCTTTGGGCAGAAGGTGGCGCGGCATCGGCTTGGTTCATTGCGGGCAACAGTGTAGGCCAGCCCTGCGCCACAATGCCGCCATGCTCGAAACCACCCTCGCATTACACGACATTGAAAGCCTGGAACGCGCCACGCTGGACGCCGTCTGCCCCGCTGCGCAAAGCGAGCTGCTTGGCTGGCTACTGCCTTTTGATGCAGCCGACATCGGGCGCGCACGCAGCGCCATTCCCCTGCGCCATCAGGGTCTGGACATCGCATTGCTGCCCGCTATCGAGCAGCAGTACCGCGACCACGGCTTGCCGCCAGCCTTTCGCATCGCCGACTCGCCGGGCCTGCGCCACTGGCAAGAGCGATTGCAGGCCTTGGGCTACCGCAAGACCGACCCAGTGCATGTGCAAATAGCGTCCGTTACGGACATGCAAGCAGCGGCGGACTTGTCAACTGCTGCGACAAGGCTGGGTAGCGCAAGGGAGCGCCCCAAAGTCACGCTGCTAGATGCCCCCGCCCACGCCTGGGCCAGCGTCTATACCGCCCCAGGCTTTGACGCAGCCGACGGCGCCTTGCGGGTGCAATTGCTCAGCCGCAGCCGCTTTGCCCGCTACGCCTATGTGCAAAGCGCGGGTGTATCGCTGGCGGCGGGTACGGCGTGCGTCAGCCGCGATTGGCTCAGCGTGCACGGCATGCGCACCCTGCCCGATGCGCAGGGCCAAGGCCTGGGCGCATCACTGCTGACAGCCTTTGTCGGCTTGGCACGCCAGCGCGGCATTAGCCGCGCTTTTTTACAGGTGGAAGCCGACAACGCGCCCGCACTGTACTTGTACCGCCGCTTCGGCTTTGCCACCGCCTGGACGTACCACTATTGGAAAGCGCCCACCTGAACTTCGCCGCGCAAGGGCTCCGCATAAGCTCATAGCCGCCGGTTCGCAGCCCTCGCGGACAATCGCCGCATGGCTATTGGCATGTACTTGCGGGAAATCGGTCGCGGCAAAGACGGCGCGCGGGGACTAAGCCGCGCCCAAGCAACCGATTTGTGGGGCCAGTTGCTCGATGGCGCGGTTAGCGATTTGGAAGTGGGCGCTTTTTGCCTGGCCATGCGCGTCAAGGGTGAAACGCCGGAAGAAATGGCCGGATTTCTGGACGCCACGGCGCCGCGCCTGCACACCATCCCGGCAGGTGAAAAAACCGTCGTCGTCATCCCCAGCTACAACGGCGCTCGCAAAATTCCGGTGCTCACGCCCTTGCTGGTCTTGCTCCTGGCGCGCGAAGGCCACCCGGTCATGATCCACGGCACGCCCACCGAAAACAGCCGCGTGTTCACCGCCGAAGTACTAGACCAACTGGGCATCCACGCGCGCAGCACTTTTGCGCCACTTACAAGTGGCGAAGTCGCCTTCTTTCCCACCGCCACTTTAAGCACCGGCCTGCAAAGGCTGCTGGAAGTGCGCCGAGTCGTCAATTTGCGCAATTCGGCCCACAGCCTGGTCAAGCTGATGAACCCCTGCGCTGGCCCCAGCCTGTTGGTGACCAGCTACACCCACCCGGAATACGCGCACTCCATGGCCGCTACTTTGCAACTGGTGCAGGCCAACGCCCTGCTCTTGCGCGGCACCGAAGGGGAAGCTGTAGCCGACGCGCGCCGAATGCCCAAAATGCAAGGCTTCATCGCGGGTGAAAACGTTTTTTCGCAGGAAGCGCAAAGCGGCAGTTTGGGCAGCCTGCCCGCGCTGCCCGCTGGCATTGACGCGCCGGGCACCGCTGCCTACATCCGCGCGGTGATGGACGGCGCGCAACCCGTGCCCGCGCCGATAACGCAACAAGTGATTGAAATTTCCAAACTTATTTCCCGCATGGAAAGTGCTGCATGAAGAACAAGCCACCGAAAGTGCCCAATATTGCGCGCGATATTGCACACTCTATTGCCACCGGCCAAGTCAGCCTGGTGGGCGCCGGGCCGGGCGACCCGGATTTGCTGACGCTCAAAGCCGTCAAAACCATCGCGGCAGCCACCGTTATTTTGGTGGACGATCTGGTCAACGAAGCCGTGCTGCAGCATGCCAATGCCAACGCCCGCATCGTCTATGTCGGCAAGCGCGGCGGTTGCGCATCTACGCCACAAGCCTTCATTGAAAAGTTGATGATCAGCGAAGCCCAAAAGGGAGAAAACGTCGTGCGTCTTAAAGGCGGCGACCCCTTGGTATTTGGCCGCAGCGGCGAAGAGATCGAGGCCTTACAAAAAGCGGGCATCCGGGTGCACATAGTCAACGGCATCACCGCCGCATTGGGCGCGCTGGCATCACTCAACACCGCCCTAACCCACCGCGACCATGCCCACGGCGTGCTGATGGTGACCGGCCACGCCAAACCCGGCGACCCCGGCACCGACTGGCGCGCGCTGGCCCACGCCTCCCGCCAGGCCAAACTCACCCTGGTGGTCTACATGGGCGTTGCCGCCGCGCAGCGGATTCAATATGAACTGCTGCACGGCCTGCCCGCCAATACGCCGGTGGCTATCGTGCAAGACGCTACGTTGCCCTCGCAGCAGCACGCTTTGTGTACCTTGGATTGCTTGCACCAAACGCTGACTGAACAGCGGATGGCTAGCCCTTGTGTTTTGCTGATTGGGGATGTGTTGCGGGGCTTGGACCACCTTGGCCGAAAGCACGAACTGCAAAGCGCTTTGGGCTGACCGCCGGGCAACAGTTTCTTTCTGGCCACCCGTCAAGTAGGGTCTTGCAGGGTTACCATATCGCCGCTAAAAACAACTACCCCTAGCGGGAAGACTTTGTATGGAACTCCAAATCAACGGTCAGCGCACCCAAGCGGACGCCGACCCTGCCACGCCTCTTTTGTGGGTGTTGCGCGACCAACTCAACCTCACGGGCACCAAATTTGGCTGTGGTATCGCCGCCTGCGGCGCGTGCACGGTGCATGTGGACGGCAATGCTGTCCGCTCCTGCGTTACGCCGGTTTCTGCGGTGCAGGGCAAAGACATACGCACCATCGAATCGCTGGGCAGCGCCGAACACCCCCATGCGTTGCAACAAGCCTGGATCGCCGAGCAAGTGCCCCAGTGCGGCTATTGCCAAAGCGGCATGCTGATGGCCGCAACCGCGCTGCTGGCGCGCACGCCCCACCCCACCGATACCGACATCGACGCGGCCATGAGCAATATCTGTCGCTGCGGCACTTACCAGCGGGTACGCACCGCGATTCACCGCGCTGCCAATAGCCCGATACCTAGCCCGAGCAGTAGCGCGACAAAAAGCGCAAGTAGTGGCGCAGCCCCCCAAGCCAGCGGGAGCGCAGCATGAAGCGGCGCACGATTTTGCTCAGCGCTCTGGGCGTAAGCGGCGCCTTGCTAGTGGGCTGGGGTGTGGCGCCGCCGCGCAGCCGCCTGGGCAGCGCAGACAGCATGTTGCCCACGCAAGGCAGCGTGGGGCTGAACGGCTGGATCAAGATTGGCGAGGACGGCTCGGTGGCGCTAGCGATGCCGCGCAGCGAAATGGGCCAGGGCGTGCACACCGCACTGGCCATGCTGGCCGCCGAAGAGCTGGACATACCGCTAGCCCAAATGCGCGTGGAACAAGCCGGGCCCGATGCCATGTACGGCAACGTGGCCGCCGTGCTGGCCTTTTTGCCATTCCACCCGCAGCAAACCGAAGAGGGCAAACGCAGCGCGACGGTCAAAACCGCGCAGTGGCTAACCGCCAAAGTCGGGCGCGAATTGGGCTTGATCATGACCGGCGGCTCGTCCAGCGTGGCCGACGCCTGGGAGCCTGTGCGCCTGGCCGCCGCCAGCGCGCGCGCCAGCTTGGCCCAAGCCGCTGCCGCGCAGTGGCAAGTGCCCGTGGACGAAATAGTGTTTACGCAGGGAAAAATCAGCCATGCCTCGGGCAAAGAAGGCCACTTCGGCGAATTTGCCGCAGCAGCGGCCAAGCTGAACCCCGGCAGCGTCAGCCCCAAGGCGCGCAAGGACTGGAAGCTGATCGGCAGCCCCGCGCCGCGCACAGACTTGTGGGCCAAGAGCAGCGGCAGCGCCACCTTCGGCCTAGACGTGCGCTTGCCCAATATGGTGTTCGCCGCCGTGCGCCTGTGCCCGATGATCGGCGGCAGCTTGCAGTCGGTGGACAGCGCTGCGGCGCTGGCTATGCCCGGCGTGCTGAAAGTCATCCCGCTCAAGCCCAGCCACGGCGCAAGCGCCGGCCTAGCGGTGGTGGGCAAAACCACTTGGCATGCCAGTCAAGGCGCGCAGGCGCTGCAAGTGCAATGGTCGCAGCGCCCGCAAGGCGCGCTCGATACCAAGCAGGCCGCAGAGCAATTGCAAGCCCAACTGGCCAAGGAAGAGGGCTACACCTTCCACGAGCGCGGCACGCCGCCCGTAAGCGGCGACACGCTCAGCGCCACGTACAGCGCGCCCTACCTGGGCCACATGACGATGGAGCCCATGAACTGCACCGCCTGGCTGCAAGAAGGCAAACTCAGCCTTTGGGCGCCCGCCCAAGTGCCCGAGGCCGCGCGCGAAGCAGCTGCCAAGGCAGCGGGTTTGCCCTTGGCGCAAGTAGAGATTCACATCACCTTGCTGGGCGGCGGCTTTGGTCGGCGCTTGGAGGTGGACTATGTGGTGCTGGCCGCGCAAGTGGCGATGGCCCTGCCCGGCCAGCCGGTGCAGCTCAGCTGGTCACGTGAAGAGGACAGCACGCACGACTTTTTCCGGCCCATGCATGTGGCCCAGCTGCAAGCCAGCCACGACGGGCTGGGCCAAGTGCAAAGCCTGCAAATCAAATCCGCTGGTGACTCCATCAGCCCGCGCTGGATGGAGCGGGCGCTACCTGCGCTTGCCGGCCCATTCGACGCGCCCGACAAAACCGACTCCGAAGGCTTGTTTGATCTGCCCTACGGCTTTGCCCACCAAAAAATGGCACATGTGGCCACCAAAGTGGGCATACCGGTAGGCTTTTGGCGCTCGGTGGGGCATTCGCACAACGCGTTTTTCTCGGAAAGCTTTATCGACGAACTGGCCGCCAAGGCAGGCACCAACCCGCTGACCTTTAGGCAGCAATGGCTGCAAGAGGCGCCACGCCATGTGGCCGTGCTGAACCTCGCGGCCGAAAAAGCCATTTGGGGCAAAACGCTGCCCGAAGGACAGGCGCAAGGCATCGCTCTGCACGAGAGCTTTGGCTCCATCGTGGCGCAAGTGGCGCGCGTGTCGCTGGAAGGCGGCACCTTGCGCGTACACGACGTGTTTTGTGCGATCGATTGCGGCACCGTGGTGAACCCGGCCATCGTGGCCCAGCAAATGGAAGGCTCGGTGGTGTTTGCCCTGTCCGCCGCGCTATGGGGCGAAGTGGACATCGTGCAAGGCGAAGTGCAGCAGCGCAATTTTCACCAACACTACGTGGTGGGCATGGCGCATGCGCCGCACGTGCACACCTACATCGTGCCCAGCGAGCGCACGCCCGCCGGTGTGGGCGAGCCCGGTGTGCCGCCGCTGGCGCCTGCCGTGGCCAATGCAGTTTTTGCGCTGAACGGCAAACGACTGCGCAGCTTGCCGCTGAAGCTGACTTAGGTGAACTAGCGGGAGATTGAACTCTTTGGTTTACTCATGCGTGCCGCGGCTTTTTCGCGACGCGTCCCCTGGACTGTAGGGTTGGCCGTCACGCTATGCGATCTGCCCAATATCCGGGTTCTCTTCTATGGTGCATAAGGGCTACTACGAGGATTTCAGCGTCGCTCGCCCGATATACAACGCTAAAGGGAAAACCTTTCACCAGTCGGCTGCGGGTGCCTTTGGGCGAGGGAGCCCCACCGCTTGGATTGGAGACCGCATTTTTTACCGCACTTTCGACAGCATGTTCAAACCTGATACTCAATCCATCACGGACCTTAGAGTAGTAGGCAACTTCCTTCAATAGCTCGGACGCAGCGGCTGGTAGAAAACGCGGCTTGATCACCGGGCAATACTTCGCGCCTTAGCGAAAACTTCGTCGGCGTCGATGCTGTTGGTTTCCCCGCGATCGTATTCGGCCAAGCGGCGCTCAATCTCAAGCCCCCAGGCTGCCTCCACTTCGGCGATGACCGGTTCGTGGAGTGACTCAAGCAGAATATCTACCAGGCGCGAACGCTCTTCCGGTAAAAGCGCCTTGCCGCGCTGTGCGAGTTCTGTAACTTGATCGTGCATAACAATCTCCGTGGGGCTTACACCTGTAGTCTATACCGCTTGGCAAACGGCGGCTTCGAAGCGCGGACTTGTGACGACTATCGTCGAAATTCAACGAGCGGCGAAGCCGTCCGATGGAATGGCCCCTTATGCGGCGACTTCAACGTACTCAACTTGGCTTGCACCTACAGGCACTGGCAAGCCGTCCGCGCGCAAGCCTTCAAGGTGAAAGGCTATGGCCTCACGCATTTCGGACTCGACTTCTGCAATGGTTGCCCGGGTTTTCCGGGAACAGTGACGCGCCCAAATTACAACCATGGCGTTGAAGCAAGCGCAGGAATTCGCTGCCTTTCATGATCGAAAGATAGCAGGTACCTAGACCGGCAAAAGTTTACGGATTGCCGAAAGCGCATAAAGTTGTAGTTGCGGGGGCCGCCCGGCGGCGAAGCAACGGTGTAGCGGCAAGCAATGCTTGCCGGCGGTCCGCTCTAGCGTAGCGTTAGGGCATAGGTAGTCAGAGGACATAGTGCGCAAATGCTTTTGTGACTTTCTGGTCTGGACCAAAGTGAAACACCTCCGCAACTAGCCGACCACGAGCCCCTTTGTAATGAACGGTGATGCTGTTGACGCCAGCAAGAACTTGAAGAAGTTCGAAGTGAAGGTCGGGTATGAGTTCTAACGCTTTTTTCCAATAGGCCCGAACTGCGAGCTTTCCTTGGAGCGTGCCGGTCGGTTCGCCTGCGACTTGAATAATTACAGGCGACGACATTTCAAATTGATCTGAATAGTGCGAAAGAATTCTGTCGAGATCGTGGGCGTTCCACGAGTCGATCCAGTCTGCGGCGAAATATTCAACAAAAGCCTTGTCCATTTTTGACATGCTCCAAAAAGTGACATTGTGGTGCTTAGCGATGTGCCCTAACTTTTTACGTCAGCGCGAACAACCGGCTTGTCGGCGTGGTTGTGGCTTAGGAAGATGCTGGGGAGCATGATGATGTTGACTTCAAGAGCCTAACGTTTGACATAAGGGGCAGTGCGCGTCAGCGCAGCGTCCGACTCGATCATTGGGTTGGCCTTATTGTTCGGCAGCACGCTTCAACCCATCAAGAGTGCGGGGCAAGCCCTTTTGGATTTGAGAGCCGATGAGCCGACTAAATAGTGGCGAAAAAAAACCAACGAAAGAGACACGATGTAACGCCTGAGTTTGATTTCCAACAGGTGAAAGCTCATGCTCAAAACGCATGGTGCACAGCGGCAGCTTGCTTTCAACCGTAAACAAACGGTTGTGTGATACCTCGGTGAAAGTGATTTTTGTCTTAGGGCCACTCGATGGCTGAAGCGTGCCAGTGGCGCCTGAGGAAAACTGCCCGTCAATAGAGGAGAACTTTACGTCCGGATCTCAAGATGACCAGTCCGAAACATCGGCGTAGAGCGAGAACAACCTGTCTACAGGTGCATTAATGAGGATTCGTTTTTCAAACTGCATGAGTTGATTTCTCCATAAGGCTAAGGTAATGTAGACCGCAAAACCCGGGTGATACATCCGGGCCAAGTCGATACATCTTGTTGATGAAATAGCTGCAAACCTCTTGCTCGGGTGGATGTCCCATGCTACCGACTCGCGTGCCGCTCCATCGCGCCAAAAACAAATTCAATAACGTTAATCGTTACAAATGCAGAAGCAACGCCCATGGCTGCAATAGCAGCGACGGCAATAAATGTTTTTGTCATATTAAATCCCTGAAAATTGTTAAACAAAAAATGTTCAATAAAAAGAACATTATTTATTTGACCATGCGCGCTTGCTAGTGAGCGATAAAAAAGTAATAAATTAGACAACTAATTGTAATTACGTTACATTTTTACAACACGCCTACGCTCCGCAGCGATGCGGTGTTTAGGTCTTGAGCGGCAGAGTGTGCAAGCGCTAGCCATGCGGCCTGAAGCTACCTTGGGCACCTTTGACAAACTTGGAGAGGGCGCCTCTACGTCCGCCACCCTGATGTCGGGCGGATGTCCCATACTGCCCAGTCGAGTGCCGCTTCATCGCGCTAAAAACAAATTCAGTAACGTTAATCGTTATAAATTTGAGATTATAGTGAGGTTTTAGCCGATACGCATGGATTACGCCTGCGGCGATGGGCTAAAGCCAAATTGCGTGATGCGCTCTTCGTACACGCCGTAGAACCAAACCAGTGCTACGGTGGCATCCTGCGTATCATTAAAGCGCGCCATGACCTGGTTGTAGGGCAGTTGTTCCTTGGCGGTAATCATCATGGGAGGATACCCAGCGCTCATCAAAATTCCGTTGCATATAAACCGCGATGTACGCTTATTGCCGTCGAAAAAAAACTGAATCAAACTGCCCCAAAGAAAAACCAGAAAAGCACGGTGCAAAGGGTCTTCAATTTCCGCTAACACCTGCCTACCTTGCTCAAACAAAGCGTTCAATTGGTCTGCCGGTGGGACTTTGTAATCGGTGCCTTGAATGAAAACAATGCCATCACGAAACAGCATGGCTTGGACGGCCATATTCTGTTTTTCTATGCAGGTATAAATTTCCCATGAAACCCGGCGCCCCATCTTTGCAGCCCACCCGGTCTACAGGTTTGAGAACAGGTTAGATGCATTCACTATAACTTCAAATTTGTAACGATTATTGTTATTGAATTTGTTTGTGGCGCGATGGAACGACACACGACTCGGCAGCGCGGACAGCGTTTGCCCACCCTGCCATTAAAGGCCTGAGCTCCGCGCCTGCCCGCCTTGCAGCAGGCGGGCGACAATCGGCGCATGGAAATGTTTGATGTTGTAATCGTCGGCGCGGGTGCCGCTGGCCTGTTTTGCGCGGGCGTGGCCGGGCAATTGGGTCAAAAGGTCTTGCTGGTGGACCACAGCGACAAAGTGGCCGAGAAAATCCGCATCTCCGGCGGGGGGCGCTGCAATTTCACCAACACCGGCACCACCGCTGCCAACTTCCTCGGCGAGAACCCGCGATTTTGCCGATCAGCCCTGGCGCGCTACACCCCGCAAGATTTTGTGGCCCTGGTCAAAAGCCACGGCATCGCCTTTCACGAGAAGCACAAAGGGCAGTTGTTTTGCGACCGATCTGCGGACGACCTGATCGCCATGCTGCTGGCCGAATGCGATAAAGGCAGCGTCACGCGCTGGCAGGGCTGCGCGGTGGCGGCGGTGCGCTACAGCGCCAGCGCGCAGGGCGGCATGCGCTACCAGATCGACACCGCGCGCGGCACGGTGCAGGCGCGCGCGCTGGTGATCGCCACGGGCGGCTTGTCCATCCCCAAAATTGGCGCTACGGATTTTGGCTATCGCATCGCCAAGCAGTTTGGCCTGCCATTGGTGCCCACCCGCCCTGCCTTGGTGCCGCTGACCTTCAGCTCCGAGGTGTGGGCACCGTTTGCGGCCCTGGCTGGGCTGTCGCTGCCGGTGCAGATTGCCACCGGCGACAAGAAAAACGGCATGCAGTTT
>CAMCJY010000043.1 GCA_945875225.1 Comamonas sp. lk
CTAACCTGGATATTTTGGAAAGCGAAAACCTGGTCGGCCGGGTGCGTGACGATAGTGGCCCCTACTTGGCGGCGCAGTTTGCGACGCTACTCGATCACCCTTTGGTGGGGCAGGCCGAAACCTGTGGTCTGATGGCCGGCTTGGTGCTGGTTAAGGACAAGGCTTCCAACACCCTGTTTTCCGCAGATCTTTCGGTGGGCATGGTGTGCCGAGGGCATTGCTTTGCCAATGGCCTGATCATGCGCGCCGTGGGCGACCGTATGATTATTGCGCCGCCCCTGACCATCACCCATGCACAAATCGACGAAATGATGGGTTTGATCCGTCTGGCCTTGGATAAAACCCTGGCCGATGCCCGGCGATCGGGCTGGCTGGAGGCAAACCTATAATTTCCGCTTCCCGCCGCTTCGCGCGTCGACCGCGTGAGGTCCCTCTTGTTTTTCAACAGCCCTTCATTGGAGGTTTTCTCGATGTCCAAATACGTTTTTAGCCTGACCCTGGTAGCGCTGGTACTTGCCGCTTGCGGTAAAAAAGAAGAAGCAGCGCCCGCACCTGCGCCTGCTGCCAGTGCCCCGGCGGAGGAAAAAGTCCTTAATATTTACAACTGGCCGGACTACATCCCCGAGGGCATGATTGCCGCTTTTGAAAAAGAGACTGGCATCAAAGTTAATTACGACACCTTTGAAACCAATGAGGCCCTCAATGGCAAGTTGGTGGCTGGCAACACCGGTTACGACATCGTGGTGCCGGGCACGTCGTTCAGCCCCGCCCAGGTGGAAGCCGGCTTCTTTCAGCCGTTGGACCGCGCCAAGCTGAAAAACTATGGCAATCTGGATAGCGACATCATGGCGGCACTGGTCAATGCAGACCCCGGCAACCAGTATTTGGTGCCCTGGGCCTGGGGCTTTACCACCGTGGGTATCAACCGCACCAAAGTGGAAAAAGCCTTAGGCAAAATGCCTATGCCCGAAAACGCGTGGGACCTGGCTTTCAAGCCCGAATACACCTCCAAGCTCAAGTCCTGCGGCATCGCCTACCTGGATTCCCCCACTGAGATCCTTCCTCCGGCGCTGCACTACATCGGCAAAGACGCGTATTCCAATGACCCCGCGGACCATAAAGCTGCAGTGGACATGCTGGCCAAAGTGCGCAAAGACATTCGTATCTTTAGCTCTACCATGATCGACGACATCGCTGGCGGCAAAGCCTGCGTGGTGGTAGGTTGGTCGGGTGACGTCAATATCGCTGCCGGTCGCGCTAAGGAAAACGGCTCGAAAGACGTGATCGAAGCGCTGCTGCCCAGCACCGGCGGCCTGATCTTCTTTGACACCATGGCGATCACCAAAGATGCCAAGCACCCGGGCAATGCGCACGCCTTCATCGACTTCTACCTGCGCGCCGAGAGCGGCGCCCAAGTGTCCAACGAATTGAGCTACCCCACGGGCAACAAAGCGGCGATGGAAAAAATGAACTCCGAAGTGGCCGGCAACAAAACCATCTTTATTGAGTCTGCGGTGGCCGCCAAAATGGTCAAACCCGGCAAGTTCACCAACGAAGGCCGCGAGGGCATGGCCAACGCATTTACCAGCTTCAAAAAAGGCAAGTAATTGGGCGCGCCTTAGGCACCAGGACTGTTCGATGCATGGCGTGAACAGTCCTTTTTTGTTGCCTGCGTCCTGACTGCTGCGCGATGCACTTTTTCACCGGCTTGTTCCAAGGTCTGCCCGCGCCGGGTCGGCGCTTTGTTATTGGCGTGCCCATGGCTTGGTTGCTGTTTTTCTTCATGCTGCCTTTCCTGGTCTTGCTCTACATCAGCTTTGTGGACATGGGCAATGACATCCATCCCTTCAAGCCGCTGTGGGATGCACAGGCCGGCGTACTGCACCTGAAGTACGAGAACTACAGCAGTATTTTTGTCAGTCCCGAGGGCGGTGGCCTGGTGCAGACGATTTATGTCGAGGCCTACCTACGCTCTGTGGCGTATGCCTTGTGTACCGCCATCCTGTGCCTGTTGCTGGGCTACCCTTTCGCCTACGCCATTGCGCGCTCTGCGCCAGCCGTGCGCCCGGCGCTACTCATGATGGTGATGCTGCCGTTTTGGACCTCGTTTTTATTGCGGGTGTACGCCTGGAAGGGCATATTGGCCGACCAAGGCGTGCTCAACCGCCTGTTCATGGCGCTGGGCTGGGTGCAAGAACCGGTGCAAATGCTGTACACCGATGTGTCCATGCTGGTGGGCATGACCTATGTCTACCTGCCCTTTATGGTCCTGCCTTTGTACGCCACCCTGGTCAAGTTGGATATGCGATTGCTCGAAGCCGCGCACGACCTGGGCGCCTCGCCCTTCAAAGCCTTTTGGTTGGTGACCGTGCCGCTATCGCGTGCCGGCATCATCGCCGGTTTTATGCTGGTGTTTATCCCGGCGGTGGGCGAGTTTGTGATCCCATCGCTATTGGGCGGGCCGGAAAACATCATGGTGGGCCGCGTAGTCTGGGACGAGATGTTTACCAGCAATAACTGGCCGCGCGCCAGCGCCTTGGCAGTGAGCATGATCGCGCTCATCGTGGTGCCACTAGCCCTGTACTACCGCTCGGCGGCGCAGGCAGAGCCTGGCAAAGCCTAGGAAGCGCCATGTACCGTTTTGTTCAACACTACTTCGGCCGGGCCTGGATGGCCCTGATATTCCTGTTCCTCTATCTGCCACTCTTGTTCATGGTGGTGTTCTCGTTTAACAGTAGCCGACAGGACGCGGTATTTACCGGCTTTTCGCTGCGCTGGTATGAATCCCTGGGCCGGGACACCAAAATTGTGGAAGGCTTTTGGCTGTCCTTGCAGATTGCACTGGCCACCGGCGTTTTGTCGGCCGTGCTAGGCACGGTTGCCGCCGTTGTGCTGGTGCGCTACCGGCGCTTTACGGGGCGCACGGTGTTCTCGGGCATGGTGAACGCGCCTTTGGTGATGCCCGAGGTGGTCATCGGCCTGTCCCTGCTGCTGCTGATGGTCGGTATCCAAAACGTGTTTGGCTGGCCCGAGCGCGGCTTGCTCACCATCATTCTGGGCCATACGCTTTTGGGTATGGCCTACGCCATGGTGGTGGTGCAGTCGCGCCTGCTGGAGGTGGACCGCTCGATTGAAGAGGCTGCAATGGACCTGGGTGCGCGCCCGGTGCAGGTGTTTTTTTTGGTGACTTTGCCCAATATCGCCCAAGCCATCGTGGCCGGGTTTTTGTTGTCTTTTACCTTGTCTTTTGACGATGTCGTGATTTCCGAATTTCTCTCCGGCCCGGGCGTCAACACCTTGCCGCAAGTCATCTTCGGTTACGCCAGAAGAGGTATCAACCCGACGATTTACGCAGCGGCCACTTTACTGATCAGCGTCATCACCATCGCCGTCATTGCCTACAGTGTCTGGGTGGCGCGCCAGGGGCGGCGGCGTGCGCAAGAGGCGCAGCAAGCGCAGCAGACGTTTTCTGACTTGTTGTAAAGGAGATGCTTGTGTCTACATCTAAAGCGTGCAGGAACAACAGCGGGAGGCAGGCGTGGTACAGAGCGAAGCACTAGCGCGCGCGGCCCAAGCTGCGCCGTTTTTACAAATTCAGCACATTGTTAAAAAATTTGATGATGTGTTTGCGGTGGATGATGTCAGCCTGGACATCGCCCAAGGTGAGATTTTTGCCTTGCTGGGCTCCTCGGGCTGCGGCAAATCCACCTTGCTGCGCATGCTGGCCGGCTTTGAGCTGCCGACTTCCGGCCAGATACTGCTTGCCGGGCAGGATATCGTGGGCCTGGCGCCCTACGAGCGCCCCATCAATATGATGTTCCAGAGCTATGCACTGTTTCCGCATCTGACGGTCTGGGAAAACGTGGCCTTTGGCCTCAAGCGCGACGGTATGCCCAAAGGCCAAATAGAAGAGCGGGTCACGCAAATGCTGGATTTGGTGCAACTCAAACCCTATGCCAAGCGCAAACCGCACCAGCTCTCAGGGGGCCAGCAGCAGCGCGTGGCGCTGGCGCGCAGCCTGGCCAAGCGCCCAAAGCTGCTTTTGCTGGACGAACCGCTAGGCGCTTTAGATGCCAAGCTGCGCCAGCGCACCCAGCTGGAACTGGTGGACATCATCGAGCGCGTGGGGGTGACATGCGTGATGGTCACGCATGACCAGGAAGAGGCCATGACCATGGCGACGCGTATCGGCGTCATGAGCGAGGGCAAGATTTTGCAAATCGGCAAGCCGGCCGAGATTTACGAAACCCCCAATTGCCTATTTGTGGCCGACTTTATTGGCACGGTCAATATCTTTAAAGGCGCGGTGGAGGTCGATGAGGCCGACCACGTCATCATCGGCTCGGCCGATTGCAAGCACTATGTCAGCCACGGCATTACCGGCACCCAGGGCATGGATGTGCACGTGGCGGTGCGGCCAGAAAAAATGTCTATCCAAAGCGGGCCGGTGAGCGACGCGCAGCGCGAACTGGCGGCCGAAGTGGGCTTCAACCTGGCGCAGGGTGTGATTACCGAATTGGCCTATCTGGGCAGCCTGACCACTTACCACGTCAAACTAGCCAGCGGCCTGGTGGTCAAGGTGACGCATACCAATGACGCACGCCATGGCAGTTCGTCCCTCACCTGGGGCGATACGGTTTATGTGTGGTGGTCCGGCAGCGACGTGGTGGTGCTGACGCGCTAAGGCCATGGGCAGCGCCCAAGATCGGTACGCTGCGCCCGGCGCCTCAGCCCTTGGCCACCGGCCTTGCCTGATCGCTACACCACTCACTCCAACTGCCGGCAAAAAGGGCCGAACTTCCCAGCCCGGCAATTTGCATTGCCAGGATATTGGGGATAGCGGTCACGCCGCTGCCGCAGTGGTGCACCACGGTCTGTAGGCCGCGCGTGCCAAGTAAAGCAACCAATTCGGCGCGCAACTGCGCTGCCGGTTTGAATTTTCCGTCTGCCTCCAGGTTGAGTTGGAAAGGCCGGTTCAAGGCGCCGGGAATATGGCCGGCCACCGGGTCCAGCGGCTCGACCTCACCTCTAAAGCGCGGCGTCGCGCGCGCATCCACAATCGTTTGCGTGACGCGCCCTAGCTGGTCCAGCACCTGCCCGGCTTGTACCAGGGCGACCAATGGTTCTCCTATGGCAAAGTTGCCCGATTGCGCCCCGCTCTGCGTTGGGACAGCGCCGCTCTCGGTGGCGCCCCCTGCCGCCGTCCAAGCGTTTAGCCCACCGTCTAAAACCGCCACGGCGTCATACCCCAACCACTTCAGCATCCACCACAAGCGCCCGCAAAAACTGGAGCCCTGACGGTCATAGACGGCGGCCTGCATGCCCTGCATAAACCCCGCATCGCGCAGCCAGTGTGCGACTGTTTCGCGCGCAGGTAAAGGGTGGCGCCCCCCGCTTTGCGCACCGGTGCGCTGGCGGTCGCCTTTGGCGCTGAGCGTGCGGTCCAGGTCGGCAAATACCGCGCCCGCAATATGGCTTTGCGCAAACATCTCGCCCCCGGCTTCACTGCGGCTCAGGTCGAAGCTGCAGTCAAACACCATCAGTGGCGCTTCGGCGTTTTGCAGTTGGATCACTTGTTCGGCGGAAATCAGGGTGGTGTACATGGCGTAAACGGCAGGCGCCGTCGTGAAAATAGCGGGGGGCGAGATGGGGACTGTAGCGCAGTGCACGCGGCAAGCGGCAAGCCCTGCGCCTCAGTGTTCCTCTGCCGGCGTATCGGGTAGCGCACGCGCGCGCAGCACGGTGGACAAGATGCCGCTGGCCAATATCACCGCAATGCCCGCCCAGCCCAGCGGGGCGATGTGGTCGCCAAACAGCAGCAGGCTGTACATGCTGGCAAACACAATCCCAAAGTACTGCATGCTGGCTACCACCAGCGTGGCGCCTTTGCGGTAGGCGCGTGTCATGCACCATTGGCCCAGGGCTGCCAGTACGCCTATGGGTATCAGCCAGGCGGCCGCCTGCTGGCTGACCTCGCTCCAGGGCGTCATATCGGTAAACAGCATGCCCACTGCGCCTACGAGTGCGGTACCCACTGAAAAATAGAACACGGTGCGCTCTTCGGGCTCGCCGGCTTTGCCCAGCGCCGTGACCTGCATATAGGCCAGTGCCGCGCCTATGCCCGAGAGCAGGCCGATCAGACCGGCGAACAATTGGTCATGGTCTATGGTGGGGCGCAATGTCATCACCACGCCGGCAAAGCCCAGCATCACCGTGCCCATCAGCGCGCCTTGCTTTTGGGCTTGTCCATAGAGCAGTGCCCCGCCCAGGATAAAGGCCGCCACCCAGACACCGCTCATATAGTTCAGGGTCATGGCCGTGGCCAGGGGCAGATGGGCAATCGCATAAAACCAGGAGCCCAAGGACAGCACGCCCACGGCGCTGCGTGTCAGATGCATCATGGGCACCGGAGTGCGCAAACTCGCGCCACGCGCCCGCACCACCACCGCCATGAAAATGACGCTCACCAGGCCACGGTAAAAAATTACTTCGAAAGTGGTGAAGCTCTGCGAGGCAGACTTCACGCCCACGGCCATGGTGGCAAACAAAAACGAGGCCAACACCATCCACAGCGCATGCCAGGCGCTGCCGCCGCTGCGGGCAAAACTCATCTAGCCGCTGTCGCGAGATCGCCCATGCGCTTGCGGTACCACTCGTGAAAGTGCTGCATGCCGTCTTCCATAGGGCTTTGGTAGGGGCCCACTTCGTTGTCGCCACGCGCCAGCAGGGCTTTGCGCCCGGCATCCATGCGCTCGGCGATTTCATCGTCTTCTACGCAGGTTTCCATATAGGCCGCTTGCTGTGCCTCGATAAACTCGCGCTCGAAGGCGGCAATTTCCTCGGGGTAGAAAAACTCCACCATATTGAGAGTTTTGTCCACGCCTAACGGTTGCAAAGTGGAAACCGTAAGTACATGGGGGTACCACTCCACCATGATGTGCGGGTAGAGTGTTAGCCAGATGGCGCCATAGGGCGGGGGCACGCCATTGCGGTAATTGAGCACCGCGTTTTGCCAGCGCTCATAGACCGGCGAGCCGCCGCTGGCGTCCGACGACCCCAGGCGGCTGCCCGGGCCGACGGTTTGCACCGAATAGTTGTCTTTGAATTCCCAGCGTAAATCGTCGCAGGTCACGAAGTTACCCAGGCCCGGATGGAAGGGCCCTACGTGGTAGTCCTCCAGGTACACCTCGATAAAGGTTTTCCAGTTGTAGTTGCACACATGCATTTCCACCCGGTCGCGCACATAGCCGCCAAAGTCCAAGTCGGCGCGCGGTCCCAGGCCGGCCATTTGGTCCGCCACGTTGGCGCCACCGGCTTCAAACAACAGGCCATTCCATTCCTGCAAGGGGTAGTTGTTCAGGTTCAGGCAGGGGTCAGCGGCAAAGTGGGGCGCGCCGATAAGCTTGCCGGCGGGCAAGCCGCCCTGGTGATTGCTAGCGCTGTAAGTCCAGCGGTGCAGGGGGCAAACGATATTGCCACCGGCGCTGCCCGCGCCATGGAGCAAGGAGCCCTGGCCTTTGAGCATGATGGCCTGGCGGTGGCGGCAAACGTTGGAGATGAGCTCAATACCCTGCGCATTACGCACCAAGGCACGACCTTCTTGCTCTTGCGGCAGCGCGTAGTAGTCACCGATTTCGGGCACGCTCAGTGCATGGCCTACATAGCGCGTTCCCGGTTTGAAAAGGCTCTCCATCTCGCGCGCGAACAGCGACGGATCAAAGTAGCTTGATACCGGGAGTTGGCTCAGGGCCGGCTGCAGTTGAAGACTTAAATCAGACATGGTGGACCTGACCTAAAGACTCCCCACAGGGAGGGTGCGCCCCGAAAGGCGCTGTCAATAAACCCGGCGATTACACAGTTATGCAACCACCGGCGTAAGGGAAGGGGATTGTAGCCTTGTAAATTTCACAAAATTTGGAATTTGATACCGAAGTGCCCTGGCTTAAAATTTGACGACAGTTTCCCCATCCGATCAACGCGCACGGAGCTTGCATGCCCAAAGCCACCACTTCAGTTACCGCAGCCACCGCTGTTGCGCCAGCGTATGAAGAGGCCATGGCCGAACTCGAGGCGCTGGTCGAACGCATGGAAAGCGGCGGCCTGCCGCTGGACCAGCTGCTCTCGGGCTACCAGCGCGGTGCCGAGTTGCTGCAAGTCTGCCGCGAGCGCTTGCAGGCGGTGGAAGACCAGATCAAGGTACTGGACCAAGGCGCCATCAAACCCTGGAAGGGCGCCTGAGGCTTATGGCGTTTTCCCTTGAGTCATGGATGGCGCAGCACTTGCGTCAAGTAGAAACGGTCTTGGACGACTTTTTGGGTCAGCACGCTCCGCCTGGCAGCGCTTGGGCCACCCCCGCCGAATTGAACCATGCCATGCGCTATGCCGTGCTCGATGGCGGCAAGCGCCTGCGACCCCTGTTGGTGCTGGCCGCGTATGAGGCGGTCAGTGGCCTCACTGCCTCGGGTGCGGATGCAGCACCGATGCGCGCGGCTTGCGCGGTAGAGTTGATACATGCCTATTCCCTGGTACACGATGACATGCCCTGCATGGACAACGATGTGCTGCGCCGTGGTAAACCCACGGTGCATGTGAAATTTGGTCAAGCCGGTGCGCTCTTGGCCGGCGACGCTTTGCAAACCCTGGCTTTCGAGGTGTTGACGCCCCTGGACGGCAGCGTGGACCCCGCGGTGCAGGCGCGCTTGTGCGGCATTTTGGCGCGCGCCTCGGGGCGGGTGGGTATGGCCGGCGGCCAGGCCATTGACCTGTCCAGTGTCGGCCAGTCGCTCTCCGAAGACGGCTTGCGCCATATGCACCAGCTCAAAACCGGCGCCCTACTACAGGCCAGCGTGATGATGGGTACGGTCTGTGGCCCAGCACCGGCTAAGGCCTTGCATGCTTTGGAGGCCTTTGGGCAAGCCATAGGTCTGGCCTTCCAGGTGGTGGACGATGTGCTGGATGTGACGGCGGATTCGGCCACCCTGGGGAAGACGGCGGGCAAGGATGCGGACAATGACAAACCCACCTATGTCGCGCTGATGGGGCTGGAGCGCAGCCGCGCCTATGCGGCCACCCTGGCCCGGCAGGCCCATGCCGCACTGCAGGGCAGCGGCCTGCCAGATACCTCTGCGCTGGCCGCCTTAGCGGAAATGGTGGTACACCGTGCGCACTGACCGCTTTACCTTTAGCGTAAAAACAGATAGTCTAAGCCCCTTGTAAGTTTTAGCTAACACTTTCAACCGATTTCACCCTCATGCCAGATAACGCCAAGCCCACGACAGCCCTGTTGCAGCAGATCAATAGCCCCCACGACTTGCGCCGCTTGCCGCGCTCCGATCTGCCCCGTGTCGCAGACGAATTGCGCAGTTACTTGCTGCACAGCGTCGCGCAAACCGGCGGGCACCTTAGTTCCAACCTAGGCACCGTTGAACTCAGCATCGCCATGCACTATGTGTTTGACACTCCGCGCGACCGTTTTGTCTGGGACGTGGGCCACCAGACCTATCCGCACAAAATCCTCACCGGACGACGCGACCGCATGTCCACCCTGCGCCAGTTGGGTGGCCTGAGCGGCTTTCCGCAGCGGGCCGAAAGCGAATACGACACCTTTGGCACCGCGCATTCCAGTACCTCGATTTCTGCCGCCCTGGGCATGGCCATGGCGGCCAAGATCAAAGGCGATAAGCGCTATTCTGTGGCGGTGATCGGCGACGGCGCCATGACGGCAGGCATGGCGTTTGAGGCCATGAACAATGCCGGCGTGGAAGATTGCCGCTTGCTGGTTATCCTGAACGACAACGAAATGAGCATCAGTCCCCCGGTGGGCGCGCTCAATCGCTACTTAGCGCAATTGATGAGCGGGCAGTTTTATGCAAAAGCTAAAAGCGTAGGTAAAAGCGTGCTCAAAGGCGCGCCCACTTTGTTCGAGCTGGCCAAGCGCATTGAGGAGCACGCCAAAGGCATGGTGGTGCCCGCCACCTTGTTTGAACAATTTGGGTTTAATTACATAGGCCCCATCGACGGCCACGACCTGGACTCCCTCATTCCCACGCTGGAGAACATCAAGCAACTCACCGGGCCGCAGTTTTTGCATGTGGTTACCCGCAAAGGGCAGGGCTACCAGATGGCCGAGGCCGATCCGATCGCCTACCACGGGCCGAGCAAATTCAACCCATCGATTGGTATTCAAAAACCATCGGTCGCGCCCAAAACTACGTTTACCCAGGTCTTTGGCAATTGGCTGTGCGACATGGCGGCCCAGGACGAGCGACTGGTGGGCATCACCCCGGCCATGCGCGAGGGTTCGGGCCTGGTGGAGTTTGAAAAGCGCTTTCCCAAGCGCTACTTTGACGTGGGCATTGCCGAGCAGCACTCGGTCACCTTTGCCGCAGGATTGGCCACCGAGGGCCTCAAGCCCGTGCTGGCTATTTATTCCACCTT
>CAMCJY010000044.1 GCA_945875225.1 Comamonas sp. lk
TCTTGGGCGATGCCAATTTGCTGGTCTTGCCCAACATCGATGCAGCCAATATCGCCTACAACCTGCTTAAAACCGCTGCCGGCGGCAATATTGCCATCGGACCGGTTCTGCTCGGCGCGGCCAAGCCGGTGCATGTGCTGACCGCCAGCACGACCGTGCGGCGTATCGTCAATATGACGGCGCTGACGGTGGCTGATGCCAACGCCAACCGCTGAAGTCCACGCCGTGCCCGCCGGGCGCGGTCTATTTTTGTAAAAGAGTGCGCCTGTGAAGCAAAGTTTTCAATTGGATCTCCCCGGGCGTCAACGCGAGCGCTGGCTGGACGCCAGCAAGCACACGGTACGCAAATACGTGGCACGCCAGCGCCGCGCGCCCTTGCCGCAAGGAAGCGACTACTGGGACTTTGCCTGCCGTTTCGGCAGCACCGAGCAGGAATCTACCGAAGTCCACTTTGCCACCCTGATCGCTCTGATGGATGCCGCCGCCGCGCGGGGTGAAAACGCATTTTTCGTCAGCATTCGTGGCCATGCGGCGGTGCGCGGCCCGCAAAGCAAGCCATCAACCACCCTGGCGATAGAGGGCTCGAGGTCAGAGACTCTAGCTCAATAGTCATCTAAATATAGCATGGATGACTTTTACGGGGAGAATAGCCTGCCGAGCTTAGTTTTCATCACCTAGCAAAAGCCCTTAAGTGCAAACCCTGATATTTTTGGCCCTTGGGGTGTTTGGGCTATTGCCTTTTCCCACCAGATGGGAGACAATCAATTTCGAGGTTTTTGGTGTTTTTCGATTGTTGACTGGTTTTAAGGTGTTTTCGGTGACTAATTCGTTGTCGAAGCCTGTTTGGGGAAGCCGAGCTTTTCCCGGATGGTGGAATCTAGTGTCCCGCCTTGCCAAGCCCATGCTGCTTTGTAGCAGTCTGCTGATAGCGCTTGCTGCACCTGCACAACAGGACTTCGCAACCCTGAGTGCCAGCATCTCTGAGCAGGAGCTGCCGGCACAGGGTTTGGAGACTTACCGCAATATTCGAAAAGGTGGACCATTCCCTTTTGATAAGGACGGTGTGGTATTTGGTAACCGAGAGCGCTTACTTCCGCTTCAAAAACGTGGTTTTTACCGGGAATACACCGTCCGAACCCCTGGGGAACGCAATCGCGGACCCCGAAGAATCGTGTGTGGTGGACCAGCAACAGTACCTGAAGCTTGTTACTACACCGCCGATCACTATGCGAGTTTTCGCAAGATCGTGCCCTGAGTTGTTGTTTTTTTGAGAAAGTGAATCGGGGATGGATACGCCACTTCGAACTGTCAGAACGAATATCGTTCAATCGATACGCGCTTTTCGCGTGTCGGACTTGCAGGATGCAGCCCAAGATCTGGGCCAGCATTTTCTGTACGCCAATCTGGGAAGCGCCCAGACCAAGCAAGATGTTTTGGACATGATCGGCGCCCAGTTCATGCTGTCAGCCAATGCTGGCAAGAATTTTGACGCCTTGTATGACAATATGACCGACCCGCTACACAAATCAGGCCCTCAGCCTGGTTTTTTAGCTGTGCTCGAGCATATTCCGGCTAATGTCAAGTTTGACAAAGAGGCCCGCGAACAACTACTCGATATCTTCCGCGACACCGCCGATTACTGGGCGGAACGAAAGATACCGTTTAGGTGCTTCTATTCTTTTCTGTAGCCCGTTCTGCACAAACCAGCCAAGCAGAACGGGCGAATCAGGCAAACAGCGGTACCGAGGCACAAAGCACGGCCGGAACCGATTTAACAGGGATTGCAGAAAAGCTGCCTGGGGATTTTTTAATTGACGTGTCGCCCTTAGCTTTGCGGATGAGCAGTCCGTTCAACGCAGGGTACTGGTTGGCGGCGGCATAGGCTGCGGTCGGCCGCCTCGGCGCCGCGCGCTTTTGGAAGAAAAAAGCCCGTTTATCGACGGGCTTTTTTTGTATCTTTTTTGCTTGACCATCCAAGCAAACTTCGTTTACTTCGCAGGCAATGATCGAACCGGAATATTGCATCGCCTCCTTGGGACTTTGCGCCCTGCAAGCTGGGGACTCAGGCCCGCGGCGAATTGCCCACGTGTTCCGCTTGGCGGTCTGCGTGGTAGCTGGAGCGCACCATGGCACCGACGGCCGCGTGTTGGAATCCCATGGCGTAGGCCTGGGTTTCCAACTGCTTAAAGGTATCGGGATGCACATAACGGCGCACCGGCAGGTGGCTGCTCGACGGCGCCAGGTACTGGCCGATGGTCAGCATGTCGATGTTGTGTGTCCGCATGTCCTGCATGACGGCCAGAATCTCTTCGTCGGTTTCCCCCAATCCCACCATCAGACCGCTTTTGGTCGGGATGTCAGGAAACTGCGCCTTGAATTTTTTGAGCAAATTGAGGGAAAACAAATAGTCCGAACCGGGCCGGGCTTCTTTGTACAGGCGTGGCACCGTTTCAATATTGTGATTCATCACATCGGGCGGCGCGCTTTGCAAAATCTTGAGGGCACGGTCATCCCGGCCCCGGAAGTCAGGCACCAGCACCTCAATACGGGTAGCCGGTGAAAGTTCCCGGATTTTTTGAATGCACTGCACAAAGTGGCTGGCACCGCCATCGCGTAAATCATCGCGGTCCACGCTGGTGATCACCACATAGCTCAGCCGCAGCGCTGCAATAGTGCGCGCCAGATTGTCGGGCTCGTGCACGTCCAAAGCGTCGGGGCGCCCGTGGCCTACATCGCAAAACGGACAGCGGCGGGTGCATTTGTCGCCCATGATCATGAAGGTGGCCGTGCCCTTGCCAAAGCACTCGCCGATATTAGGGCAGGATGCCTCTTCGCAGACGGTGACCAGTTTATTGGCCCGCAAAATGTCCTTGATCTCATAAAAACGCGTGCCACTGGACGCAGCTTTCACCCGGATCCAGTCGGGTTTTTTCAAAACCTCGGTAGCAGCCTGCACTTTGATGGGTATGCGCGCCAGTTTTGCCCCCGCTTTTTGCTTGACCAACGGGTCGTAGGCGGGGGTGGGTGGGCTGGATGGGTGCATGGGGGCTTTCAGGGGGACAGGGCGCTTTGCAAACGTGCAGCGAGTTGTGCCGCGGCTTCTTCCCAAGCGATGGTCACGCCGATTGTAGAAAGATCGACGGTGCGAAGGCCTGCGTAGCCGCAAGGGTTGATCAATTCAAAGGGCGCCAGGTCCATGCCCACATTCAGCGCTACGCCGTGGTAGGTGCAATGGCGGCTCACCTTGATACCCAGCGCAGCGATCTTGCCCAGCCCACTGAAATCGGGCGCCGCACCGGCCGACGAGGGTGTCAGGCGGCTATGGGCACCCGGATCCTCTGGCCGGACGTATATGCCGGGCGCTCCGCGCACGCGGTGGCCGGTGACCCCCCATACGCCGAGGCTGCGGATCAGCGCTTCTTCGATGCGAAAAACATATTCTTTGACGAAATAGCCCGAGCGCCTTAAGTCCACCAGCGGATAGGCGACTACCTGACCGGGACCATGGTAAGTAATTTGGCCGCCCCGGTCTGTCCGGACAATTGGTATATCTACAGTGGCCAGCAGGTGCTGGCTACGACTGGAAATGCCCTCGGTAAAAGTCGGCGGGTGCTCGCAGATCCAAAGTTCATCGGCGGTATGCGCTTGGCGTGCAGCGGTAAAGGCCTGCATGGCCTCGAGCGTGGGTTGGTATTGGACCCGGCCCAGCTTGACAATTTTCATGAGTGCAGGGTTTACAAGGCTACTTTAACCATCGGGTGTCCGGTCAGCGCCAAGTACAAGCCGTCCAGTTGCGCGCGGCTGGTGGCGCGCACGATCAGCGTAATGCCTAGGTATTTTTCGGTCTTGCTGGCGCGTAGCTCTACCTTATGCACACCGAATTCAGGGTCAAAATCTTGTGCCAGTCGGACCATGGTGTTCACAAAATCCGGGTGGCGCTGGCCGATAACCTTGACCGGGAAATCACAGGGGTATTCAATCAAGGAGTCGCCCGATACCGCCTGCGCCACAACGGGATTGCTCTGCAAGACATGAGGGCTTTTGTTCATAGGCAGATTATCGGGCTTGCTGGTATCGCAGTGCACCGGCATGCGGTTCAACAAGAACTTAAATAAAATTGTTATACACTCGGAGGCTCACACAATTGTTCGGACTCACCGGGGTGTCAAAAAAAAAGACAGAATTTTCAGGGGGTCATAAAGATCCCTGGCAGGAAGATTCTGATGAGGGTTTTGTTACGCTCAACGCAGCGCAGGCGCAGGCCTTGCGTGAACGGCACCCAGGATGGTCGGCATTTCAAGTCGTCGCGCTACAAGCGCTATGCGGTTTGGTGTTTGCAGCGATAGCGGAACTTGTTAGCGAGCGGGGCTGGTCGGTCGCGTATGGTGTTTTTGCGGTAGTGCTTCCCAATGCCTTATTGGCGCGTGGGATGACGCGAAAATCTACGTCGAATAACGTATTGTCCGCGGTGTCCGCTCTGCTGGTGTGGGAAATGGTCAAGGTGGCTTTGACGCTAGCGATGCTGTTTGGCGCGCCTTGGATAGTGAAGAATTTGAGTTGGCCTGCTTTAATGGTGGGCTTGGTGTTAACGATGAAAGTGCACTGGCTGGCCCTGGCGATTAAGCCTAAGCCGATAGTGTCAAACCAAGTCTAGGACCCTAGGATATATGTCAGCTGAACAAGGACCGAGCGCCAGTGCGTACATTGGCCACCACCTGACCCATTTGCAAAACAAACAAATGGCAGGGATCGTTGACTTTTCTGTGTTCAACATGGACTCGTTGTTTTGGGCGATATCCCTCGGTGTATTGGCTTGTTTTGTGATGTGGCTGGCCGCTCGTCGTGCAACGGCTGGCGTTCCCGGCCGTCTGCAGGCGGCCCTTGAGTTGATGATTGAGATGGTGGATGCGCAAGCCAAGAGCATTGTTCACAATGCCGAAAGCCGTAAGTTTGTCGCTCCGCTGGCGCTGACGGTGTTCGTTTGGATTTTCCTGATGAACGCTATGGACTTGTTGCCGGTGGACTTGATCCCCCTGATTTGGGAGGCCATCTTCACCGCCAATGGTGGCGACGCCCACCATGCCTACATGCGCGTGGTGCCCACTGCTGATTTGTCCGCAGCCATGGGGCTTTCGGTAAGCGTGTTGTTGATTTCTCTGTATTACTGCATCAAGATCAAAGGTTTGGGCGGCTGGCTGCACGAGTTAATCACCGCTCCCTTTGGTGACCACGTTTTGCTCTACCCCTTCAACTTCGCTATGCAGATGATTGAATTCGTGGCAAAAACCGTGTCCCAAGGCATGCGATTGTTTGGCAATATGTTTGCGGGCGAGCTGATCTTTTTACTGATCGCGCTCATGGGTGGGGCGATCTCTATGTCTTTCACCGGCATTGCCTTGTCTCTTGGGCACATTGTGGCGGGTACGGTCTGGGCAATATTTCATATATTGATCATCACCCTGCAGGCCTTCGTGTTCATGATGCTGACCCTGGTGTATGTGGGTCAGGCGCATGACCACCACTGATTTTGTTTTTCGTTTTTTTTAAGGAGCTATCATGGAAGTTATCAGTTTTGTTGCGCTTGCCGCAGGTTTGATCATCGGTCTTGGCGCTTTCGGTGCATGTATCGGCATCGGCATTATGGGCAGCAAGTATTTGGAAGCGGCTGCACGCCAACCCGAGTTGATGGGCGAGTTGCAGACCAAAATGTTCTTGCTCGTGGGCCTGATCGACGCTGCGTTCATTATCGGAACGGGTATCGCGCTTTGGTTCGCCACTGCCAACCCATTCCTGGGCCAGATTGCAAATCTGCCTAAGTAATTCCCCTGTTCAGTGAGGGCCAGGGCCGCATTGTGGCCAGGGCTAACCGAATAAATTCGGGAAAGGACGAGAAGTGAGTATTACTGGCACGCTGATTATTCAGATGATTGTGTTCCTGATATTGGTCGGGTTCACAATGAAATACATATGGCCTCCTGTGGTCAAGGCGCTTGACGAGCGGGCAGAGAAAATTTCGCATGGCCTGGCCGCTGCCGAGCACGCGAAGATCGAGTTGTCTAACGTACATCGCGAGGTTGAGACACAGCTCGCCGCGACCCGGTCTGAGTCGGCAGCAGTGCTAGCCGATGCAGCACGCCGCGCACAGCACATCATTGATGAAGCCAAGGCGCGCGCCGCCCAAGAAGGCCTGCGAATCATCGCCGCGGCGCACCAAGAGGCTGCGCAAGAGGTGGTGAAACTGCGTGAGTCTTTGCGGCATGATGTGGCGGCCTTGGCCGTCAAAGGTGCCGAACAAATCCTGCGTAAAGAAGTCAATCCGCAAGTGCATGCCGACTTGTTGGAGCGTCTCAAGACCGAACTCTAGAGGCAGGCATGGCTGAACTTGCAACCATTGCCAGGCCCTATGCGGATGCGCTGTTCAAGGCGAGTGGAGCGCAACTGCAGGCTACTTCTTTGTGGCTCGATGAAATTGCGGCTCTGGCATCCGACCCCCAACTGCAGCACTTTGCCAGCAACCCGAAAGCGACGCGCGTCCAAATTGAGGGCTTGCTCAGCGTTGGTGCGCAGGCGCCCAATGCGGTGCTCGCTGGCAATTTCTTGCTGGAAGTCATTGACAACAGCCGTTTGAATGCCTTGCCCGAAATCGCTGCCCAGTTTCGTAAGCACATGAATGCCCAGTCGGGTGCATCGGATGCGGTGCTGTACAGCGCTTTTGCCGTTGAACCTCAGGTCTTGGACGGTGTGCGCCAAACCTTAGAGAAGCGTTTTGGCCGTAAATTGCACATTACCGTGCAGATTCAAGAAGACTTGATCGGCGGCGTGCGTATTGCGGTCGGCGACGAGGTGTTAGATACCTCTGTCAAAGCCCGCTTGGAACAAATGAAAGTGGCGTTGGCTGCGTAAGCGGCTGATGTCCGGGATTTAGTCTTAACAAGAAAGAGGGAAAGAGTAATGCAACTCAATCCGGCAGAAATTTCCGAGCTCATTAAGAGCCGTATCGAAGGACTAGCGGTCAAGGCCGATGTCCGCAATGAAGGTACCGTTATTTCGGTTACCGACGGTATTGTTCGCTTGCACGGCCTATCGGACGTGATGCAGGGCGAGATGCTGGAATTCCCTAGAAACACCTTCGGCTTGGCGCTTAATCTTGAGCGCGACTCCGTCGGAGCGGTGATTTTGGGTGACTACGAGCATATCTCGGAAGGCGACACCGTCAAATGCACCGGCCGTATTCTGGAAGTGCCCGTCGGCCCCGAGCTCATTGGTCGCGTGGTAAACGCCTTGGGCCAGCCGATTGACGGCAAAGGCCCAATCAACGCCAAGATGACCGACGTGATCGAAAAAGTTGCGCCTGGTGTCATCGCGCGTGAGTCCGTTAGCCAGCCGATGCAAACCGGCCTCAAGTCGATTGATTCCATGGTCCCGGTTGGCCGTGGTCAGCGTGAGTTGATTATTGGTGACCGCCAGACTGCCAAGACCGCCGTCGAGATTGATGCCATCATCAACCAAAAAGCTCAGAACATTACCTGCGTGTATGTAGCAATCGGCCAGAAAGCCTCGTCTATCAAAAACGTCGTGCGCGCCTTGGAGAAAGCCGGCGCCATGGACTACACGATTGTGGTGGCTGCATCCGCTTCTGAATCGGCTGCCATGCAGTATGTTTCGGCCTACTCGGGTTGCACCATGGGTGAGTACTTCCGCGATCGCGGTGAAGATGCTTTGATTGTGTATGACGATTTGTCCAAGCAAGCCGTGGCTTACCGCCAAGTGTCCTTGCTGCTGCGTCGCCCACCCGGCCGTGAAGCCTACCCTGGCGATGTGTTTTACCTCCATAGCCGTTTGCTAGAACGCGCTGCGCGGGTCAATGCCGACTATGTCGAAGCCTTTACCAAAGGCGCAGTCAAAGGTAAAACCGGCTCACTGACCGCACTGCCGATTATTGAAACCCAAGCGGGTGACGTGTCTGCTTTCGTTCCCACCAACGTGATTTCGATTACCGACGGCCAGATCTTCTTGGAGACCTCGCTGTTTAACGCAGGTATCCGTCCTGCGATTAATGCCGGTATTTCGGTTTCCCGCGTCGGTGGCGCCGCACAAACTAAATTAATCAAGAACTTGTCTGGCGGTATCCGTACGGACTTGGCGCAGTACCGCGAATTGGCTGCCTTTGCGCAGTTCGCGTCCGACTTGGACGAATCCACCCGCAAGCAACTCGACCGCGGTGCCCGCGTCACCGAGTTGTTGAAGCAAGCGCAGTACAGCCCCCTGACCATCAGCCTGATGGCGGCCACCTTGTTTGCAGTCAACAAAGGCTTCATGGACGCTATCGAGATCAAGCAGGTCTTGGCGTTCGAGCGCGAGTTGCATTCCTACCTCAAAGACAAGCACGCCAGTTTGCTGGCTAACTTGGAAGCCAACAAAGCCATGGACAAGGATGCCGAGGCAGAACTGACCGCTGGCCTGACCGCTTTCAAGAAGACTTTTGCTTGATAGCCGCTGACGCATACAGGAGCAACTGATGGCAGCAGGCAAGGAAATACGCGGCAAGATCAAATCGGTGGAAAACACCAAGAAGATCACCAAGGCCATGGAAATGGTGGCGGCGTCCAAAATGCGCAAAGCGCAGGAGCGCATGCGCGCCGCCCGCCCTTACAGCGAGAAGATCCGTAACATCGCGGCCAACCTCAGCTTGGCCAACCCGGAATACGTGCATCCATTTATGCAGGTCAACCAGGCCAATGGTGCGGGCTATATTGTGGTCACCACCGACAAAGGCTTGTGTGGCGGCCTCAACACCAATGTGTTGCGCAGCATGCACCACAAGATGCGCGAACTGCAAGGCCAGGGCCTGCAGCCGCAAGCGGTCGCTATCGGCAATAAAGGCTTGGGCTTTTTAAACCGCGCTGGCATCAAAGTGCTGGCCCAAGCGGTGCAATTGGGTGATACACCGCATTTGGAAAAGCTGATCGGCCCTGTCAAAGTCTTGCTAGACGCCTATGTGGCAGGCGAAGTTCGGGTGATTTATTTGTGCTTCACCCGCTTTATCAACACCATGAAGCAAGAGCCCGTGGTTCAGCAACTGCTGCCGCTGTCTGCCGAATCGCTGAACAAGCATGCCAGCGGCGCAAGTTGGGATTACATCTATGAGCCTGAGGCCCATGTGGTGATCGACGATTTGCTCTTGCGTTACGTTGAAGCCTTGGTGTACCAAGCCGTGGCCGAAAGCATGGCTTCCGAGCAGTCGGCACGTATGGTGGCGATGAAGTCTGCGACTGACAACGCCGGCAGCGTTATCAGCGAACTCAAACTGATTTACAACAAGACGCGTCAAGCTGCGATCACTAAGGAATTGTCCGAGATCGTCGCAGGCGCGGCTGCTGTCTGATTTTTAATTTTGGAGCAAAACAACATGGCTCAAGCAAGCACGGGCGCAGGCGTCCAGGGAAAGATTGTTCAATGTATTGGTGCCGTGGTGGACGTCGAGTTTTCTCGCGACCACATGCCCAAGATCTATGACGCATTGAAGCTCGAAGGCACTGCGCTGACATTGGAAGTCCAGCAACAACTCGGCGACGGCATTGTCCGCACCATTGCGCTCGGTAGCTCGGACGGACTGCGTCGCGGCCTCATGGTGGTGAACACTGGCGCTGCGATCACCGTACCGGTTGGCAAGGGCACGCTGGGACGCATCATGGACGTGTTGGGTAACCCCATCGACGAACGCGGCCCTGTGGACCAAACACTCACCGCCTCTATTCACCGCAAAGCACCGGCCTACGACGAACTGTCTCCTTCGCAAGAGCTGCTGGAAACCGGTATCAAGGTGATTGACCTGGTTTGCCCATTTGCCAAAGGCGGCAAGGTCGGTCTGTTCGGCGGCGCCGGTGTGGGCAAGACGGTGAACATGATGGAACTGATCAATAACATTGCCAAAGCGCACAGCGGTTTGTCGGTGTTTGCCGGTGTGGGCGAGCGTACCCGCGAAGGCAATGACTTCTACCACGAGATGGCTGATTCCGGCGTTGTAAATCTCGAGAATCTCGAAGACTCCAAAGTGGCCATGGTCTATGGTCAGATGAATGAGCCTCCCGGCAACCGTTTGCGTGTCGCTTTAACCGGCCTGACGATTGCCGAATCCTTCCGTGACGAAGGCAAAGACGTGTTGTTCTTCGTGGACAACATTTACCGCTACACACTGGCCGGTACCGAAGTGTCCGCACTCTTGGGCCGTATGCCTTCTGCCGTGGGTTACCAGCCTACGCTCGCCGAAGAAATGGGCCGTTTGCAAGAGCGTATTACTTCCACCAAAGTGGGCTCCATCACTTCCATCCAAGCCGTTTACGTGCCAGCCGATGACTTGACTGACCCGTCTCCTGCGACCACCTTTGCTCACTTGGACTCCACCGTGGTGTTGTCTCGTGATATC
>CAMCJY010000045.1 GCA_945875225.1 Comamonas sp. lk
GCGACAGGGTCCACACCTGCGGCGCCAGATCCCCTACACCGGCAAGGGGCCGCAAGACCAGAAACTGCGCAATACACAAAATACAGGCCACGGCGCTGGCCCAGCCCACCAGGCGCAAGGCGCCCAGGCGACGCACCAATTCGCCGCTATAGGAAAGGTACAAGGCATAACTCACTGCGCTACCAAACACCAGCGCCGAGCCCAGCCACACGCCCTCGCCCGACAAATTCACCTCATGGCCAAAGACCAGCAAGACACCGCCGTAACTAATGGCAAGTCCCAGCCACTGGTACCGGCTGATAGCGCGCCGGTAAAAAAGGGCCCCGAGCAGGACGACCAGCGTGGGATTGAGGTACAAAATCAGACGTTCAAACGAGGCGCTGATATAGGCCAGGCCGGCAAAGTCCAAATAGCTGGCTAGGTAATAGCCGGTAAATCCCAACCAGGCAATGCCCAGGCCATCGCGCCAGTGCAGCGCATCGGGCTTGATGCCGTTGCGCTCGCGCCCCGCCCACCAAGCCATCAGGATAAAAAACGGCAGCGCGAAGGCCATGCGCAGCATCAAAAGGGTGACGGCATCGACACCATGGCGGTAGGCCAGTTTGACGATGATGGCCTTGCCGCTAAATGCCACCGCACCCAGCACCGCCAAGGTCAAGCCGCTGGCCAGGCGGGATCGTGGGGGGCTCGGGGCAGCGGCGGGGCTTACAGACGTGGGCAAAAAGGGACTTTCAATGCGCCTCTCACCCAAGAGCTCGTTGGGCTCCCAGTCTAGGCAGTAGCTGCGCGCGGCGTATTGCGATAGGTCAAGGTAATGTGAAGAAAAAAGTGCTTAGTGCAATGGCACACCGGTTTTGGACTGGACAAATTCGCGTGTCACCCCAGGCGCCAACTCCACCACTTTCAGACCCTGCGGCGTCACGTCCATCACCGCCAGGTCGGTGATGATGCGGTCCACCACACCCACCCCCGTCAGTGGCAAGGTGCATTGGGGCAAAATTTTCAGGTCTTCGCTGCCGTCTTTCTTTTTGGCCACATGCTCCATGAGCACGATGACGCGCTTGACGCCAGCGACCAAATCCATGGCGCCGCCCATACCTTTGACCATCTTGCCCGGAATCATCCAGTTGGCCAGGTCGCCATGTTCGCTCACTTGCATGGCGCCCAAAATGCTCAGGTTGATCTTGCCACCACGGATCATGGCAAAGCTCTCGTGGCTGCCAAAAATGCTGGAGCCTTTGATAGTGGTCACCGTCTGCTTGCCGGCGTTGATCAGGTCAGCGTCTACCGCGTCTTCCGTGGGAAAGGGGCCGATGCCCAGCATGCCGTTTTCGCTTTGCAGCCAGACTTCTTTGTCGCTGGGTACAAAGTTGGCCACCAGCGTGGGGATGCCAATGCCCAGGTTCACGTAAAAACCGTCTTCCAGTTCTTGCGCCGCACGCGCAGCCATTTGGTCTTGTGTCCAGCTCATGCTCAGGCTCCTGCTTTTTCGGTTTGTGCCGCGTGGTCGTTCGGTGTTTCGGTGATGGTGCGTTTTTCAATGCGTTTTTCGGGCGTGGCGTTGAGCACCAGGCGGTGCACGTAAATACCGGCCAGATGTACATCGTCCGGTGCGATGGCACCGGTCTCAACGATTTCTTCTACCTCCACTACCGTAATTTTTCCGGCCATGGCCACTGCCGGGTTGAAGTTGCGAGCCGTCAGGCGAAACTGCAAATTACCGGACTTGTCGGCCCGGTGCGCTTTGACCAGCGACACATCGGGCATCAAAGCGCGCTCCATGACATAGGTTTCACCGTCAAACTCGCGCAATTCTTTGCCCTCGGCGACGAGGGTGCCGACGCCGGTTTTGGTGAAGAAGGCGGGGATGCCAGCGCCGCCTGCACGCAGCTTTTCGGCTAGCGTACCCTGGGGCGTGAATTCCAGGGCCAGTTCACCGGCCAGGTACTGGCGCTCAAACTCTTTGTTCTCGCCCACGTAGCTAGAAATCATTTTTTTGATCTGGCGGGTTTCCAGCAGCTTGCCCAAACCGAAGCCATCGACGCCGGCGTTGTTGGAAATCGCGGTCAGGTTTTGCTTGCCACTGTCGCGCAGCGCCTCAATCAAGGCCTCGGGAATGCCACACAAGCCAAAACCACCCACCGCAATGAGTTGGCCGTCCTGCACGACGCCATCAAGCGCCGCTTTGGCGCTGGGATAAATTTTGTTCACACAACTTCTCCATGGAAACTAAAGGGCCGAGACTGCAAAACATCTCGCAGAGGGGTTCGCACCTATGCCAAATGGGGCTGGGCAGTCCTGCCAGCGCGCATTTTGACTGATTGGCCTGACCCAATACTTGCATCGGGATTGTCAATGTGCCGGGCAAAGGCATCGGAAAGGTGCAGCCCGATAGGCAAGGCGCCAAAGGCACAATGGCAGCATGACTGAGCAAACCACCCCTGCCGAAACGCCCGAATCGCTCAGCGACGCACGCCTGACCGCCTTGGAAATCAAAGCCAGCTTTGCCGAAGACCTTTTAGACAAGTTGGACCAGACAGTGATCCGCCAGCAAACCCAAATTGCCGCGCTGATTAGCGAGGTACTGCATTTGCGCCAGCAAATCGGCAGCGCGCAAGGCAACACCCCACGCAACCTGCGCGATGAACTGCCGCCGCATTACTAAAGCCTCGGCTTTCAAAACACCACACCGTGCCGCCAGCGTCGCCCCATAATTCCCCGACACGCCCCATTGTTTCTAAACCCCAGGACCCGCCCATGCCCCGCTACCCCCTGCCCGACCTGAACAGCTTGCCTGCCGATATCCAAGAAAAAATTATGGAAGTGCAGGAAAAATCTGGTTTTATCCCGCATGTGTTTCTGGCGCTGGCGCGCCGTCCGGCCGAATGGCGGGCGTTTTTCGCTTACCACGATGCACTGATGTTGCGCGAGGGGTCCAGCCTGAGCAAAGGCGACCGCGAAATGATTATTACGGCCACCAGCGCGTCCAACCAGTGCCTGTACTGCGTAGTGGCTCACGGCGCACTCTTACGCATTTATGAGAAAAAGCCCTTGCTGGCCGACCAGGTGGCGACCAATTACCGTAAGGCCGACATCAGCCCGCGCCAGCGCGCCATGCTGGACTTTGCAATGAAAGTCTGCCAGGCCAGCCACACGGTGGAGGAAGCCGACTTTGCCGCATTGCACGCGCATGGTTTTGACGATGAGGACATCTGGGACATCGCCGGCATCACCGCCTTTTTCGGCCTGTCCAACCGGGTCGCCAATGTAAGCGGCATGATGCCCAACCCGGAGTTCTATACCTTGGGGCGTCTGCCCCGGCAAAAATAGACCGCCACATGGCCAGCCAACCCCTGCAAGGATTGCGTTGGAATTTCGGCAGTCTTACCATGGCTTGGCGAGCTTTCGACGGCACACTTCGCCCATGTGTGCAGCAGCGCTTGCACGCAGCGCTGGGCGGCCTGCTCCTAGGTACGGCTTTGTGCGCTTCAGTGCAGGCACAAACAACTACCCCTGCGGCCATCGCGCAACCCGAAGGCGCGAGCAAGATCGTCCAAAACCCCGGCTGGCATTTTCAAAAACAGGCCGTCGCCGCGGCCAACCCCTTGGCCACCGAAGCGGGTTACGCCATGCTGGCAGCAGGCGGCAGTGCCGTCGATGCGGCCATCGCGGTGCAAATGGTGCTCAGCCTGGTCGAGCCCCAAAGCAGCGGTATCGGCGGCGGCGCGTTTTTAGTGCACTTTGACGGCAAAAACGTACAAGCCTATGACGGGCGCGAGACCGCCCCAGCGCAAGCCGGACCGGATTTGTTCCTGACTACGGACGGCAAACCCATGGCCATGAAGCAGGCCATCGTCGGCGGGCGTGCAGTAGGCGTTCCCGGGGCACTGCGCATGCTGGCCCTGGCCCACACCACGCACGGCAAACTGCCCTGGGCTTTTTTGTTCGCACCGGCGATAGGCCTGGCACGCGATGGCTTTGCGGTCAGCCCCCGCCTGGCCGCATTGCTGGCCGCCGAGACCGCTTTGCAAAAAGACCCGGTGGCGGCGGCCTATTTTTATGACATCCAAGGCCGCCCCTGGCAGGCAGGGCATCTGCTGCGCAACCCGGAGTTGGCCGCTGTTTTGCAGCGTGTAGCCACCGAAGGCCCGGATGCATTGATGACCGGCGAAGTGGCCCAAGCCATGGTCAAGGCGGTACGCCAGCACCCGAGCAACCCCGGGCTGCTGCAGTTAAGCGACCTGGCCGCTTACCGCCCGGTGCTGCGCCAACCGCTGTGTGCTAACTACGCTATTGCGCCCAAAACCTACCGCCTGTGCGGCATGCCGCCGCCGAGTTCGGGCATGCTTACCGTCGCCTCTATCCTCAAAACCCTGGACTTCACGCCGGCCGCAAGCCTGCCCTTGACCAAGGGCCAGCCCGGTGCCGACTGGTTGCACCTGTATAGCGAAGCTGCGCGCCTGGCCTTTGCCGACCGCGCCGCCTATGTGGCGGACCCGGCTTTTACACCCGCTCCTGCAGGCGATTGGCTCAACCTGGTGCAACCGGCTTACCTGCAAGCGCGCGCCGCGGCTATCGCGCCCCAAGGCCCGGTAATGCCGCAAGTGCAAGCAGGCAGGCCCGGCGCACCGCAAGAGCCTTTGAGCTGGGCGCCCATGGCCGAACAAATCGAGCATGGCACCTCGCACATCTCGGTGCTCGATCGCTGGGGCCATGCGCTGGCCATGACTACCACCATTGAAGACGCCTTTGGCGCGCGCCTGATGGTGAACCGGGGCGGGGGCCTGGCCGGTGGTTTTTTACTGAACAACCAGCTCACCGACTTCAGCTTCAGCCCTGAGGGCGCCGATGGCAAACCCGTGGCCAACCGGGTGCAGGCAGGCAAGCGGCCCCGCTCGTCCATGGCGCCCACCTTGGTGTTTGATGCGGACAGCGGCGCGCTGCAATTGAGCGGCGGCAGCCCTGGGGGCGCCTTCATCATTCACTTCACCGCCAAGGCGCTGTACGGTGTGCTGCGCTGGGGCCTGAGCCCGCAAGCGGCTATAGACCTGCCCAATTTCGCCAGCATGGAGGGCACTACCTTTTTAGAAAAAGGCCGCTTTGCCCCGGCCACCGCGGCAGTCTTGCAAGCGCGTGGTCACCAGGTGCTCGAAATTGCGCTGACCAGCGGCTTGCAAGTGCTGGCACGCACGCCCAGGGGCTGGGCCGGCGGTGCGGACGGCCGGCGCGAAGGCGTGGTGCTGGGCGACTGAGCCCGGCCCCACTCCTACAATCTTGCGATGGCGATCCCCCAGACTTTTATCCAGGAATTGTTGGCCCGCGCCGATATTGTGGACATCGTCGGGCGCTATGTGCAGCTTAAAAAAGGCGGGGCCAATTTCATGGGCTTGTGCCCTTTTCATGGCGAAAAATCCCCTTCCTTCTCGGTCAGCCCCAGCAAGCAGTTTTTCCATTGCTTTGGCTGCGGCAAAAACGGCAATGCCATCGGCTTTTTGATGGACCATGCCGGTATGAGCTTTATCGAGGCAGTGCAAGACCTGGCGCAGCAATTTGGCATGCAAGTGCCGCAGGAAGACGCCTCGCCGCAAGACCGTGCACGCGCCCAGGAACAAAAGGAAAAACAGCACACGCTGACCAGCGTGCTAGAAAAAGCCGGGGATGCCTACCGGCGCCAGCTCAAAGACGCACCGCGTGCGGTGGCCTACCTTAAAGGGCGTGGCCTGTCGGGGGAAGTGGCCAAGCGCTTTGGCCTTGGGTATGCGCCCGAGGGCTGGCGCAGCCTGGCCAGCGTGTTCCCGCAATACGATGACCCGCTGCTGGTGGAAAGCGGTCTGGTCATCAGCAATGCCGAAGAAGGCGGCGAAGAAAAACGCTACGACCGCTTTCGCGACCGCGTGATGTTCCCCATACGCAATATCAAAGGCGAGTGCATCGGCTTTGGCGGCCGCGTGCTCGGAGATGAAAAACCCAAATACCTCAACTCGCCCGAGACCCCGGTATTCAGCAAAGGGCGCGAGCTGTACGGCTTGTTTGAAGCGCGCGCCTATCTGAGAGAAAAAGGCTACGTGCTGGTGACCGAGGGCTATATGGACGTGGTGGCGTTGGCGCAGTTGGGATTTCCCAATGCGGTAGCCACCCTGGGAACGGCCTGCACGCCAGACCATGTGCAAAAGCTTTTCCGCTTTACCGACGCAGTGGTATTTAGCTTTGACGGCGACGGCGCAGGCCGGCGCGCGGCGCGCAAAGCCCTGGACGGCGCCCTGTCCTACGCCAGTGATGTGCGCAACATTAAGTTTTTGTTTTTGCCCGAAGAACACGACCCGGACAGTTTTATCCGCGCCCACGGCAGCGAGGCCTTTGCGCTGGCGGTGGCTACGGCCACGCCGCTAAGCCGCTTTTTGTTAGAGGCGGCTAGCGAAGGCTGCGACTTGCACAGCGCCGAAGGCCGGGCCCATCTGTCCAGCAACGCCAAACCCTTGTGGAGCGCCCTGCCCCAAGGCGCGCTCAAGCTGCAACTGCTGGGCGAAATTGCCGACCTGGTGCAACTGAACTCGCGTGAACTATCCCAGCTGTGGCTTCCAGGCCATGGCAACGATGGCAGCGCAGCACGCAAGGCAGAAAAAAGCGCCAAACCACGCGGCAGCTGGGACGGTGCAGCGCCCGGCACCCGCGCCTGGAGTTCCGCCGGCGCGCGCAGCCGTGGGCCGACGCGTGCGGGCTTGCGCGCACAACCGGCCAGCCGCGCCGAACACGCAGCGCGCATATTGCTGGCGCAAAGCCATTTGTGGGCCGGCCTGTCCAACGAAGACCAGGCCATGCTGTGCGAGCAGCCGGCGCCACTGGCGCAGCTCTTTGTATGGTTGGAGAGCCAGTTACATGAGCACGGGCCTTTGAATTGGACCGCACTGCGCAGCGAAATGGCGGGCCAGGACTTTGAGGATCTGGCCCTGCGCCTGATGGGTGGGGCTACCGCGCCCTCCGAACACAGCGAGGAGGCGGCACTGGATTTGCGCGATGTCCTTAAGCGCTTGGGTATTGACCGCCTCACCGCAGAAATGACGGTGATTGCCGCCCAAGTAGCCGATCCCGAGGTGCGCCAGCGCTACCGGACGCTGGAAACGCGAAAAAAAGCCTTAATCGAAGAATTGGAATCGGTAAAATTGGTATAATCCGTCCTTTCTTGGCAAGAGCGACAGCAGTACCTCCGGCACCGGCCACGCAGTGACACCGATCACCTAGGCCACCCGACCGCAAGGGCTGCAACCCAAATGTTCGCCCACACAGCTTGCCCCCACGTTCCCGTCCTGTCGTTTATTGGCCTGTGCTTTTTCAAAAGCGCATGGCGTTGTTGATGCCGCCATCCGATCCTCTTCATCACTGAAGGTTGAACCGTGCCTACACCAAAAAACACAAAAGCGTCCAAGCCTGCTGCCAAAAAGCCTGTAGCAAAAAAACCGCTCCCGGTAAAAAAAGCGCCTGCCACCAAGGCCAAACCCTTGGCCGCGAAGCAAGTGATGGGCAAGCCCGTTAAAGCCGCAGTAAAACCGCTCGCTAAAGTCGTCGCAAAAAGCGCCGCCAAGACCAAAGCTGCTGCGCCAGTAAAAAAAGCGGCTCTAAATAGCAAGGCAAAAGCATCGCTGACCCAAGCAAAAGCCAGCGCCAAAACCAGTTCGAAAAAAGTGCTGGCAGCGAAAAAACCATTAGCACCCGCCAAAAAACCCGTGCTTGTTAAATCGATTGCAAAAAATAATGCAAAAATCAGCAAAAACGTAAGCAATACCTCACCAGCAAAGGCCCACAGCAAAACCTCGAAAGCTTCCAAACCGCTAGCTCCGGCCAAAGCGAAAAGCGCTACGCCACTTAAAAAACCCATTACAGCCCAAGCCAAAGCGACGCCCCTAGCGGTGTCCAAGGCGGTACCCAAGAAATCCATGCCTAAAGTTAGTTCCTCTGTGCCTGTCACCACTTCCAAAAAAACCAGCGCTGCGCCCGCAGCTAAACCGGGAAAAGCAGTCGCCAAACCCGAAATCAAGAAAACCGTAGCGACAGCGGCAAAGTCGGTCAAAGAGACCGCAAAACCCGCAACGAAAGCAAAAGCCGCTGCGCCCAAAGCAGATCCTAAGAAGACCATCGCCGTAGCTCCCGCCAAAGCAGATACTAAAAAAGCCTCTGCCGCGGCGCCTTTTAAACCCGCTGCTAAACCTGCAGCCAAACCTGCTCCCAAGTCCAAAGTAAATGCCAAGGGCAAGAGCGCCTTGGGCGATGGCGACGATACCGATTTGTCCGACATTGAGGCGGAGCTGGAAGTGGAGCCAGTGGCAGCCGATAGCACGGAGAAAGTCAAACCGCTGCGCATGAAGATCAGCCAGGCCAAGGCCCGGGCGCTGATGAAAGAATTCGGTTTGGAACAAACTATTCTTTCGGAAGAAGAAAAGGTCAAGCACCGCCTGGCATTTATCGAAATGGTCAAACTAGGCCGTACACGTGGTTACCTGACGCATGGCGAAATTTCAGACCACTTGCCCGGCAAATTGGTGGAGACCGAGACGCTGGAAGTCGTGATTTCCATGCTCAATGACATGGGGGTCGCCGTGTACGAGCAAACCCCGGATACCGAAACGCTCTTGCTCAACAACAATGTCGCCACAGCGGCCACCGAGGCCGAGGCCGAAGAGGAAGCCGAAGCTGCTCTTTCCACCGTGGACAGCGAGTTTGGCCGCACCACCGATCCGGTGCGTATGTATATGCGCGAAATGGGTACGGTCGAGTTGCTGACTCGCGAAGGCGAAATTGAAATCGCCAAGCGCATTGAAGGCGGTCTGATGGCGATGATGGAGGCGATCTCCGGTTCACCTGCGTCCATCGAAGAGATATTGCGCCTAGGCGAAGAGATCCGCGAAGACAAAGTGGTGATCACCACCATCGTGGATGGATTTTCCAACCCCAATGAAGCCGATGACTATGTCGCCGAAGAGGACTTTGATGAATTCGATGCTGACGATGACGACGACGGCAAGGGTGGCTCCAAGGCGCTGACCAAGAAGCTCGAAGAACTCAAGCGAGAAGCCTTGATTCGTTTTGACCGTCTGCGTGAACTCGATGCGGTCATGCGCAAGCATTTGATGAAAGAAGGCTATGGCACCGCGGCCTATTTGAAGGCACAAAAGCAGCTGAGCGAAGAGTTGATGACGATCCGCTTCACGGCCAAAGCGATTGAAAAGCTGTGCGATATGGTGCGTGGGCAGGTGGATGAAATTCGCAAAAAAGAGCGTGAATTGCGCCGCATCCTGGTGGAAAAATGCGGCTATAGCCAAGACCATTTCATCGCTGAATTCAGCGGCCGCGATAAGAACGGCAACAAAGTCGAGAGTAATTTGCTCAATGTGAAGTGGATTGAAAAACAAGCTGCTGCCGGTAAAGCTTGGAGCGCGGTCATGGCGCGCTCTATCCCGCCAGTGCAAGAAATCCAAACACGCTTGAAGGACTTGCAAGACCGGGTGGTGGTGCCGCTGGACCAGCTCAAGGACATCAATAAGCGCATGAACCAGGGTGAGGCCTCCAGCCGCTCGGCCAAGCGTGAAATGATCGAGGCCAATTTGCGCCTGGTGATTTCGATCGCCAAAAAATACACCAATCGTGGCCTGCAGTTCCTGGACTTGATTCAGGAAGGCAACATCGGTTTGATGAAAGCGGTGGACAAGTTTGAATACCGCCGCGGCTACAAGTTCTCGACCTATGCAACCTGGTGGATCCGCCAGGCCATCACCCGCTCGATTGCGGACCAGGCGCGCACCATCCGCATCCCGGTGCACATGATCGAGACCATCAATAAGATGAACCGCATCAGCCGCCAGCATTTGCAAGAGTTTGGCTTTGAGCCCGATGCATCGGTGCTGGCCGAGCGCATGGAGATACCGGAAGACAAGATCCGCAAGATCATGAAGATCGCCAAAGAGCCGATTTCCATGGAAACACCGATTGGCGACGATGACGACAGCCACCTGGGTGATTTCATCGAAGACGGCGCCAACACCGCACCGATGGAAGCGGCCATGCAAGCCGGTTTGCGCGATGTGGTGAAAGACATTTTGGACAGCCTCACACCACGCGAAGCCAAAGTGCTGCGCATGCGCTTTGGTATCGAAATGGCCAGCGACCACACGCTCGAAGAAGTGGGTAAGCAGTTTGACGTGACGCGCGAGCGCATCCGCCAGATTGA
>CAMCJY010000046.1 GCA_945875225.1 Comamonas sp. lk
AACCGTATCGGAATCTAGGCGATCAAAATAACGCTGCGCCTGATCAAAACGCCCCGCTTGCTGAGTAGGGGTAGTTTCGAGGGGCTGGGTCATAGGGTTTCCAGGTAATTATTGGGGTTCAGCTTTATTGCAGGGTGCCGCTGCTGGCAAGGTGCAATCGAACCATCGAGGGAGCCTCTTGGGCATCGCCGGCCACCAGATCGGCACCCACGGTCTTGCCATATTCGGGATGCAAGGTGAACAGCGGTCCTCCCACCATTATGCACACCCTCTTGTTCTTCGAAGCCTTGCGAACCTCTGCAATAGTTTTTCTCAGATTGTCTAAATTGACTAAGGTCGCCAGCGAAAAACCGACCACATCAAAGGCGCGCTGGCCCGTCAGCACCTGGGGCGAATCCCCCAGATCGTAGGGCCCGCCCACCACGTCCCAGCCCTGTTTGCGAAACAGTTCGGCCACCATAGCCAGCCCAAAAGTATGTTGCTCGCCAGGGGTCGGCACCAGCAAAATACTTAGCCCATTGGACTTGAGGTTCCTGGCCTGCTCGGCTTCCTTATTCAGGTCGCGAAGCATTTTTTGCAGGTGACCTAAGCCCAGTGTGACGTCCGTGAAATCACATAAATCATCTTCCCAGAGTTCGCCCAGGTAGCGCGCAACCGGGGCCAATAAGTCGAGGTAAATGGACTCGATAGGCGCGCCTGCGGCGCGCATTCGCGTTATGCAGGCCAGGGCCTGATCGTTGCTGCTGCTCAGGATGAGCTGCCCGAAAGCAGCCACGTCCTCCACGCTCACCTGGACAGTGGACAACTCCGGAGGCAAATCACACGCAATCGGCGTGCGATGGGCAAGCATCAGGCGGGGGATGATTTCATGCTGGATCGCCTGCGCCAGCAAGGCGACCGTATGGTCTGAGCCGTTCAAGTCTGGAGAAGCCTCATTGCGGCCCGCATAACTGCCATTGGCAGCGCCCTGCGCGCCCTGCCAGCCTTCGGCCTGTCTGCCCTCGCTAAAACCTGCGTCGCTCACCAAGGTGCTCCGATTAGATGAACCCATATTTTTCTCCTCCGTCAAAGGAATTGACTCGCCTAATTATTGGGATCGCCCTCTTATAGGCGTGGAAAAACGGCTTCGATTCCTTCGGCAGCGCCGGGCGCCAGCCGGTGAAGTAATCAATTTACTTTTCCAAAATTCCAGTTCGTTTTACGCTTCAAATGGGTCCAGGTCAAAGATTTTTTAATTCCCGATAAAAACACTCGGGATTTCGCAAGTGTCAAATTTGATTGACGTAACAAAAAGTTGACATTTACAAAAAGTGGGGATAAATTGCGTCCCATGACCGATACGCGATCGCATTTCGCGGGCCCTGTGGCCAGCGCGAGAAAGCCCCGTCCTCCTCTGTACACCCCAGAGGAGCGGGTGCGTCGCGACAAAACTTACTGGACATTTGTGCAAGGCATTTTGGCGCCCATCCAGTTTTTCATTTTTTTGGGCAGCCTGGGTTTTGTGCTGCGTTACCTCGCCACCGGCGAAGGTCTTCAGACGGCCAATAACTCGGTAGTCGCCAAGACCCTAGTGCTCTACACCATCATGATCACCGGCTGCATTTGGGAAAAAGTGGTGTTCGGGCGCTACCTTTTTGCCCCCTCGTTCTTTTGGGAAGACGTCTTCAGCATGCTGGTGTTGGCCCTGCATAGCGCCTACTTGGTGGCCCTGTTCAAGGGCTTGCTGTCCAGCTATGAGCTGATGTATTTGGCGCTGGCCGCCTATGCCACCTATGTCGTCAATGCCGGCCAATTCATTCTGAAACTGCGCGCCGCGCGTCTGGACCAGGAAGCCCGTCTGCGCGAAGCGGCGGTGTCCCGCGTGCAGCCTCATTTGACAATGGCTGCAGCATGAGCACTGTCGCCTTTCCCATTCCCGTCAAGGCCGCAGGCGGCTGCAGCGACGCGCCAGTGCTGCGCGAGCGGGGCCAGCACGAGGTGTTTTGCGGCCTGACCGGCATCATCTGGCTGCACCGCAAGATTCAGGACGCATTTTTCCTGGTCGTGGGCTCGCGCACCTGCGCCCACCTGATTCAGTCTGCCGCCGGCGTCATGATTTTTGCCGAGCCGCGCTTTGCTACCGCCATCATCGACGAGCGCGATTTGGCGGGACTGGCGGACGCCAATACCGAGCTCGACCGCGTGGTGGGCCAACTGCTGGCTCGCCGCCCCGAAATCAAGTTACTTTTTCTGGTGGGCTCCTGTCCCTCGGAAGTGATCAAGCTCGATTTGTCGCGCGCCGCATCGCGCTTGTCTGCGCAGCATTCCCCCTCGGTGCGGGTGCTCAACTACTCGGGTAGCGGGATCGAGACCACTTTCACCCAGGGCGAGGACGCCTGCCTGGCCTCCATGGTGCCGGATTTGCCGGCCCAGGCGGCCGATGCGCAGCAGGAACTTATGGTGGTCGGCACCCTGGCCGACGTGGTGGAAGACCAATTTATCCGCCTGTTTGCGCAAATGGGCATGGAACGGGTACGCTTTTTTCCGCCGCGCCGCGCGGCCGACCAGGCACCCGTCGGCGCCCACACGCGCCTCTTGCTGGCCCAGCCCTTTTTGGCCGATACCGCACGGGCTTTGCAAGCGCGCGGCGCGCAGTTGTTGTCTGCTCCCTTTCCCCTGGGCATCGAAGGCACCACCGCCTGGCTGCAAGCAGCGGCCACTGCTTTTGGCGTGCCGGCGCAGCGCTTTGAAGCAGCCGTTTCAGCCCCCGCCGCCCGTGCGACTGCTGCGCTGGCCCGCGCCCGATTGCACCTCGAAGGCAAAAGCATTTTCTTCTTCCCCGACTCGCAGCTCGAAATCCCGTTGGCGCGTTTCTTGGCACGCGAAATGGGCATGCGCCTGCTGGAGGTGGGCACGCCCTATTTGCACCGCCAGCATATGGCCCAAGAGTTGGCTTTGCTGCCCGAAGGCACCTTTCTGTCGGAGGGCCAGCATGTGGAAAACCAGCTGGACCGCTGCCGCGCCGCGCACCCGGACCTGGTGGTCTGCGGCCTAGGTCTGGCCAACCCGCTGGAGTCTGAAGGCATGACGACCAAATGGGCGATCGAATTGGTATTCACGCCCATCCAGGGCTTTGACCAGGCCGGCGATCTGGCCGAATTATTTACCCGTCCGCTGGTGCGCCGTTTGCGCCTGGCGGCCTGAAGAAAGCGCAGCATGCAACTGACTTTGTGGACTTACGAAGGGCCGCCCCATGTGGGCGCCATGCGTATTGCCACGGCCATGGAAGGCGTGCATTACGTGCTGCACGCACCCCAGGGCGATACCTATGCAGACTTGCTGTTCACCATGATCGAGCGCCTGCAAAAGCGTCCGCCGGTCACCTACACCACTTTCCAGGCGCGCGACCTGGGTGGCGATACCGCCGAGCTCTTCAAAACCGCCGCACGTCAGGCCTTCGAGCGCTTTGCCCCGCAAGCCATGCTGGTGGGCTCGTCTTGCACCGCCGAACTGATTCAGGATGACCCGGGCGGCCTGTGCAAGGCACTGAATTTGCCGGTTCCGGTCGTGGCGCTGGAGCTGCCTTCTTACCAGCGCAAAGAAAACTGGGGCGCCTCCGAAACTTTTTACCAACTGGTGCGCCACTTGTCGAAGCCGCGCAGCCAGGAGCCGCAAGCCTTACGTGTTCCCAGCTGTAATATTCTGGGCCCCAGTGCCCTGGGCTTTCGGCACCGCGATGATTTGACCGAAATCCGCAAGCTGCTCACCGACATGGGCATCGCCATCAACGTCGTTGCGCCCCAAAGCGCTACCCCTGCGGACCTGGCCCGCCTGGCCGATGCCGACTTCAACGTCGTGCTCTACCCCGAAATCGCCCGGCTTAGCGCGCAGTGGTTAGAGCGCAACTATGGCCAGCCCTTTAGCAAAACCATTCCCATAGGCGTGGGCGCCACGAGAGCTTTTGTGCGCGAAGTCGCGGGCCTGGCCGGTTTGGACCCCGAGGCCGCTCTGGCCAAGGTCAATTCGCGCGCTCAGTGGTATGCCCGCTCGGTCGATTCCACTTACCTTACCGGCAAGCGTGTGTTTGTTTTCGGTGATGCCACGCATGCAGTGGCAGCGGCAAAAGTGGCTGCCGAGGAAATGGGTTTTGCGGTCGTCGGCATAGGCACCTACAGCCGCGAATTTGCACGCGAAGTGCGCGATGCCGCCAAGCTGTATGGCGTCGAGGCGCTGATCAGCGACGACTACCTGGAAATCGAATCGCGCATTACCGAACTGCAGCCTGAGCTAGTGCTGGGTACGCAAATGGAGCGCCACATTGCCAAGCGTCTGGGCGTGCCTTGCGCGGTGATTTCTGCGCCGGTACACGTACAGGATTTCCCAGCCCGGTACGCGCCGCAAATGGGCTTTGAAGGCGCTAACGTGCTGTTTGACACCTGGGTGCATCCGCTCATGATGGGGTTGGAAGAGCACCTCATCGGCATGTTTCGGGGCGATGCCGAGTTCCATGAAGACGCCGCACCTTCGCACCTGGGCGGCGCTGCGCACAAGCAGCCCGCGCCTCAGCCGGTGGTGGTGGCGATTGAGCCCGCATCGGCGACTTCCCAGGAAGCGGTCACGCTGACCGTGGCCACCGACAAAACCAACACCGGTGGAGCCTGCACCTGGGACGCCGGTGCCGAGAAAGAATTAAAAAAAATACCGTTCTTCGTACGGGGCAAAGCCCGGCGAAATACCGAGCGCTATGCATCCGAGCATGGCCTATCGGTGATTACGGTGGAGACGCTCTATGACGCTAAAGCTTACTTCGCCCGCTAAGGCAGCACCGCCGCGCAACACCACCCCGATCAAGGTGGTGATTGTGACTATGGACACGCACCTAGCGAGCTCTATCAACCGTGCCAGCCACACTTTGGGTCGTGAGTTTCCCGGGCTCTCGATCAGCTTGCATGCCGCATCGGAATATGCCGGCAATGAGCCCTTAATCGCACGCTGCAAAAAGGACATCGCCCAGGCCGACATCGTGATCGCCGGCATGTTGTTTTTGGAAGACCACTTCCTACCCATCCTGGACGATTTGCGCCAGCGCCGTATGCACTGCGACGCCATGATTTGCCTGGCCAGCGCCACCGAGGTGACGCAACTGACCCGCCTAGGCCAGTTCGACATGGGCAAGCCCGCCAGCGGCCCCATGGCCTTGCTGAAAAAGCTGCGCGGCAGCAAAGAAAAAGCCGCCACCGGGGGCGCCGCGCAAATGAAGATGCTGCGCCGCCTGCCGCAAATACTGCGTTTTATTCCGGGCACCGCGCAAGACGTGCGCTCCTACTGTCTAACCCTGCAATATTGGATGGGCGGCTCGGACGACAACGTGCTCAATATGGTGCGCCACGTCATCGACCGAGGTGCAGACGGCCCGCGTAAAGTCTTGCGCGGTAGCGTCAAAGTGCCGCCGCCAGTGGACTACCCCGAAGTGGGTGTTTACCACCCGCGCATGGTCGAACGTTACAGCGAAAACCCGCAAGACCTTCCGCTGCCTACGGGCGGTGCGGCCCACGGCACGGTCGGTATTTTGCTGATGCGTTCCTACTTACTCTCTGGCAATGCTGGACATTACGACGGAGTGATCGCCGCGCTCGAAGCGCGTGGCCTGCGTGTCATTCCAGCCTTCGCCGCTGGTCTGGATTCTCGCCCCGCAATCGATGCATTCTTCATGAAGAACGGCCAAGTAGCAGTGGACGCGGTGGTATCCCTGACCGGGTTTTCTCTGGTCGGTGGCCCCGCCTACAACGACGCCAAAGCGGCTGAAGAAGTGCTGGCCAAACTGGATGTTCCTTATGTTGCCGCGCACCCGGTCGAATTTCAGACCCTGGACCAATGGGGCGGCTCGGACCGTGGCTTGTTGCCGGTAGAGAGCACCATCATGGTAGCGATTCCTGAGTTGGATGGTTCCACCGGTCCTATGGTCTTCGGCGGCCGTCCCGGCGCTGCCGGCGTCACCTGCACCGGCTGCCACCACGCCTGCACCTTTGGCGAAAGTACCAATGCGCAGGATATGCATTCCTGCCCCGAGCGCGCCCTCATGCTGGCTGCGAGGGTGAGCAAGCTGGTGGCGCTCAAGCGCAGCCATCACCGTGACCGCAAAGTCGCTATCGTCTTGTTCAACTTCCCGCCCAATGCCGGCAATATCGGCAGCGCCGCCTATTTGTCAGTGTTTGAATCGCTGTGGCACACGCTCACGGCCATGAAGGTGCAGGGCTACCAGGTCGAGGTGCCCGCCTCGGTGGATGCTTTGCGCGAGGCGCTTTTACAAGGCAATGCTGCGCACTACGGGGCAGATGCCAATGTCCATACGCTGATCAGCGCCGACGAGCATGTCAAGCGCGAGCGCTGGCTCAAGGAAATCGAGGCCCAATGGGGCCCGGCGCCCGGACGCCAGCTGAGCAATGGCAGCTCTATCTTGGTGCTGGGCAAGCAGTTTGGCAATGTACTCATTAGCGTGCAGCCTTCGTTTGGTTACGAAGGCGACCCGATGCGCCTGCTGTTTGAAAAAGGCTTGGCGCCCACGCATGCTTTCTCGGCCTTTTACCGCTACCTGCGCGAAGATTTTAAGGCCCACGCCGTGCTGCATTTCGGCACCCACGGCGCGCTCGAATTCATGCCCGGCAAGCAAACCGGTATGAGCGGCACCTGCTGGCCCGATCGCTTGATCAACGACCTACCCAATGTGTATTTGTACGCCTCCAACAATCCGTCGGAAGGCGCGATCGCCAAGCGCCGTTCGGGTGCAACACTCATCAGCTACCTCACGCCGCCGATTGCCCAGGCCGGTTTGTACAAAGGCCTGAACGATCTCAAAGCCTCGCTAGAGCGCTGGCGCAGCCTGGAGCGTGATAACAGCGAGCGCGCTGCCTTGGCGGTGGTAATCCAAGCGCAAGCTGCAGAGTTGGATTTGGTCAACCCCGAACCCATTTGGGACATCGCCATGGGCCCGGCACTGGACCAGCAAGTACTGCGCTTGTCGCAAGAGATGCTGGAGTTGGAATACACCCTCATCCCCCACGGCCTGCATGTGGCCGGGCGCGCGCCCAGCGCGGCCCAGCGCGTCGATATGTTGTTGGCCATGGCAGATGCCAACCACGGCATACAAATTGATCGTTTAGCGGTCGAGGCTTTGGTGCAAGGGCAGACGCCCGAGCGTGCCCTGGCCGCAGCCGGTTTGCCACGCAACCACGATAGCCTGGAAGCCCTGCGCGCACTGGTGGAGCCGCAGGCGCTGTTGGCAGTGGATACCGAGGTGCCTGCGATGCTGCGTGCCTTGGATGCGCGCTACATCCGTCCCGCACCCGGCGGCGATATTTTGCGCACGCCCGCGGTCTTGCCCACTGGCCGCAACATCCATGGCTTCGATCCTTTCCGTATCCCTAGCGCCATGGCGGTGCGCGATGGCAAAGCGCAGGCGCAACTGCTGATCGAGCGCCACTGCGCCGACGGCAACCCGCTGCCTGAGTCGATTGCCATGGTGCTGTGGGGTAGTGATAACCTGAAAAACGAAGGCGCCCCGATTGCGCAGGCTTTGGCGCTTATGGGCGCACTGCCTCGCTTTGACAGCTACGGCCGTATCGCTGGGGCCAGCCTGATTCCGCTGGCCGAGCTGGGCCGTCCGCGCATTGACGTGCTTATCACCCTTTCTGGCATTTTCCGCGACCTCATGCCCTTGCAGATCAAGCTGCTGGCCGAAGCTGCGTTCCTGGCCGCCAGCGCCGATGAGCCACTGGAGCTGAACTGGATCCGCAAACATTCCCTGGCCTACCAGCAAGAGCATGGTTGCACCTTAGAAATTGCGTCCTTGCGGGTCTATGGCAATGCCGAAGGCGCTTACGGCTCCAACGTCAACAACCTGGTCGAAAGCAGCCGCTGGAGCGACGAAGGGGACTTGGCCGAAACCTACAAGCGCCGCAAAGGCTTCGCTTATGGCCGCACCGGCCGCGCTGTGCAACAAACTGCGCTCTTGCAAACCGCTTTGGCCGATGTGCAGCTCACCTACCAAAATCTGGACTCGGTGGAACTCGGCGTCACCACAGTGGATAACTACTTCGACACCCTGGGTGGCATCACCCAGGCGGTCAAAGTAGCGCAGGGCGGTAAGACGCCGCCCGTCTATATCGGCGACCAGACCAAGGGCAATGCGGCGGTGCGCTCCTTGCGCGAGCAAGTCTCCATCGAAACCCGCACCCGCATGCTCAACCCTAAGTGGTACGAAGGCATGCTCGAACATGGCTACGAAGGCGTGCGTCAGATTGAAGTGCATGTCACCAACACCATGGGCTGGTCGGCCACGACTGGCCAAGTACAGCCCTGGGTTTACAAACAATTGTCCGAGACATTCATGCTCGACCCGCAGATGCGCGAGCGTCTTGCCAAACTAAATCCGACGGCCTCGGCCCGTGTGGCTAACCGATTGCTAGAAGCATCGGAGCGCAACTACTGGCAGCCGGATGAAGCGACTTTGCAGGCGTTACGCAACGCCAGTGAAGAACTAGAAGACCGCCTTGAAGGCGTATACGAAGGAGCTAACGCATGACTGTTGAGACATTGCCATTCCCCACGGTAAAGCGCAGTACGCGCTTGGACGGCGAGGGCAGCTTGCAAGTGCAGCTCGATCCGAGTGTGAAGATCGGTAACGCCAAGGTGTTTGCCATTTATGGCAAAGGCGGTATTGGCAAGAGCACCACTTCATCCAATTTGTCGGCCGCCTTTTCTAAATTGGGCAAGCGAGTGCTGCAAATCGGCTGCGACCCCAAGCACGACAGCACCTTCACGCTAACCAAAAAAATGCTACCCACGGTGATCGATGTGCTGGAGACCGTGGACTTTCATTCCGAAGAGCTGCGCGTGGAAGACTTTGTGTTTGAAGGCTACAACGGCGTTATGTGCGTCGAAGCTGGTGGTCCACCGGCGGGTACCGGCTGCGGCGGTTATGTGGTCGGGCAAACCGTGAAGTTGCTCAAAGAACACCATTTGCTCGAAGACACCGATGTCGTGATTTTTGACGTGTTGGGCGACGTGGTGTGCGGCGGCTTTGCAGCGCCCTTGCAACATGCTGATAAGGCCTTGATCGTCACTGCCAACGACTTTGATTCCATCTTCGCGATGAACCGCATCGTGCAAGCCATTGGCGCCAAGGCCAAAAACTACAACGTGCGCTTAGGCGGCGTGATCGCCAACCGCAGCGCGGCTACCGACCAGATCGATAAATACAACAATCGTATTGGCTTGAAACTGGCGGCCCACTTCCCGGACCTGGACGTGATACGGCGCAGCCGCCTCAAAAAGTCTACGCTCTTTGAGATGGAGTATTCGCCCGAGCTCGAAGCGGTACAAAAAGAATATATGCGCCTTGCCGCCAGTCTGTGGCTGGGCGGCGAGACCTTCAACGCCGTACCCATGAAGGACCGCGATATTTTTGACCTGTTGGGCTTTGATTGAGGCGAACACCATGAGTAATGCAAGCTACCAGGAACGACGCGGTCAGATCGAAAACTATTTCGATCGCACTGCCGCTGCCGCCTGGGCTACGCTGACCTCGGATGCACCCGTGGGCCGCATCCGCACCACTGTGCGCGCCGGGCGTGATCGCATGCGCGCCACTTTGCTGTCCTGGCTGGGAGAGGACTTGCAGGGCAAGCGTATTTTGGACGCCGGGTGCGGTACCGGCGCACTCGCGGTGGAAGCTGCGCGTCGTGGCGCACAGGTGGTAGCGATTGACTTGTCGCCCACCCTGGTCAATTTGGCGCGTGAGCGCATTCCGCAGGACGTGGCGCATCTGGTGGAGTTTCATAGCGGCGACATGCTGGACCCCACCTTGGGTCACTTCGACCATGTGGTGGCTATGGACTCCATCATCCATTACCAAACCGATGACGCGGTGCACGCATTGGCCCAACTAGCCGACCGCACCAGTGGCTCTATCGTCTTTACCTTTGCGCCACGGACGCCGCTTTTGGCCGCCATGATTTCGCTGGGCCGCTTGTTTCCGCGTGGTGACCGCGCGCCTTGGCTAGAGCCCATGGCCGAAGCGCGTATTGCGCGATTGATGAAGGCGCATGGCGCCTTGGATGGCTGGGCATGCGCCCG
>CAMCJY010000047.1 GCA_945875225.1 Comamonas sp. lk
GCAAAACTTGGCGCAATTGCTGCGGATCGCCCAAGACCGCAGGGATACCCGCCTCAAGCTCCAGCCGGATAGGGATGGGCGACGACTCGTACAAATGCAACACCCCGTCGACCAATTCATTGAGATCGACCGCCTCTAAGTGCGCCGCCGGCAGGCGCGCATAGTCTCTGAAATCATTGACCAAGCGCTTCATCGCATCGACCTGCTCAACAATCGTCTTGACCGACTTGGCCAGCACCTGCTGCTCTGCCGCCTCGAGCTTGCCGGTCAACCTGCGCTCCAGGCGTTCGGCAGAGAGTTGAATCGGTGTCAGCGGGTTTTTAATCTCGTGGGCTAGCCGGCGCGCCACTTCACCCCAAGCGCGTGCACGCTGGGCCGACACGATTTCGGAAATGTCGTCAAAAACCACCAAACGGCTGGCATCGGGCAAGATGGCGCCCCGAGCTACCAGCATGCGCGATCGATCGGCCATTGAGCCGGCGGGCACCGAGGCCACTCCCAACTCAAACGATTGCTGCCAATGGTCGTTACCGCCCTCGCTACTGCCTTGTAAAAAATCATCAAATTGCTGCGCGATGCCTTGGCCGAATGCTTCTAGGCCTGGCAAATTTGCAATGCGCGAACCCCGCAGTTGCGCTGCATCTTGCTGCAAGATGCGCGCGGCGCCGGGGTTCACCGAACGCACGGCTCCCGCCGCATTGAGCACCAGGACGCCGGATGTCAGGTTATCCAAAATGGTTTGCAAGCGCGCGCGCGCTGCATCGAGCTGGACGATGCTGGTTTGCACCGTCTGTCTGGCGTCGGCCAATTGCTGGGTCATAGACGCAAAAGCCCGCGTCAATCCGCCCAGCTCATCGTTGCTTTGCAAGGTAAATTTGGGTCTTAAATCGCCTGCAGCCACCTGGCTGACACCTTCTGTCAGCACCAGCAAGGGCCGGGCAATTTGATTGCCCAGGACCATAGCCAACAAAATGGCACCAAATACAGCCAGAAACAGACTCAGCGTTAAGGTGCCGATGTACATGCGCTTGAGCCCGGCGCGCCCCAGCGCGCGCTCTTGGTATTCCCGGTTGGCGCTGTCCACCGCCAGCGCATTGGCGACGAAATTAACCGGCAAAATTCTTTGCACTAACAAAAAGCGCTGCTCACTTGCCAGACCCAGGCTGGCATTAGGGATCGGCACCAAGGCTTTGATGCTGGGCCGGGCCGCTTTACCCATGGCCGCATCCTCCAAACCATCGACCCATGCGTACGAACGTTCGGTCTTGGCTGCGCGCATCTGGGTGCTGCTGGGCTTGTCCGGGCTGAGCTGTATGCCGATAGAACCGGCGCTGGCAAGCAATTTGCCGCTGGCGCTCCACACCGCGGCGTCGCTAGCGCCGATTTGCTCCATCAAGCGCAGCAAGACACTCTCCTGAACCATTTGTTGATTCTCAGATAACTGATCCGCTGCTACACGCGCCTTGGATGCAAAATCGTTGCTCAAAGTATCGAGTGTGACGCGGCCCAGGCTCAAGCCTGCATCTAAGGCGCCTTCCACCTTGACGTCAAACCAAGTCTCGATAGACCGGGACACAAAGTTGAGGGACACCACATAAATCAACAAACCGGGGGCGACTCCGACCAGGGCAAAAATCGTGGCGATTTTCAGCAGCAAGCGGCTGCCAAAGCGCCCCTGACGCACCCGCTGGTAAAGCCGCCATGCGGCCCAGGCAATCAGAACCGCCAGCACTCCAGCCACCACCAGATTGATGGTGAACAGTTGCGCATAATTTTGCTCATACATCTCGCCGCTATTGGTCGCATTGGCCAGCAGGTAGAGGAGGAGCAAGCCAATCAAAACCATGGCGAGGGCGACCAGGGCGGTCACGCGCCGCATCAGTGCCGACGGTTGACGCACCGCCACGCCCGCCGTCTGCGCCAGGGCGGCGTCAGCGCTGGTCATCGGGTTCCCTCACCACGCAAGGCGGTACGCGCCAGGCCCTGAATATCCCACTCGGACTGCCCGATAGCGCCGATTTGAAAGGGGCGCGGCAATTGCGACAAATCTAAACGGAAGCGAAATTGGAGTTTTATTTTGGCGGTCAGGTCGGTCTCTGACAGGTCGGCCACTTTCCACTGCGACACTTGCCGCACCGAGCTAAGCGCCTCGGCCAAGGTGTCGAAGCTTTGGTTTAATGACAAGCCCTGCGTGTTGTCGCCCCCCGCACCGGCTGACGGGTTCACCCGCCAGCGACGCGTCAAGGGTTGGTAGGCCAGACGCAATTGGCGCTGCGCGCTGGCGATACGCTTGTCATACCAGTACCAGCGGTCCTGGTACAGCTCGGCTTCAAGCAAAAAAAACATGGGCACGCCCTTGAGCAAGGCTTCCTCGACCACTGCGGGCAGTTCGAAGTTCACATTGGCAGATACGAACACCTCATTGACTGAGCGCTCGGCACGCAAGAGCGTTACCTCGGCCTGCGTCTGCGCGCGGGCTATTGCGCTGGCCATCGCCAAGCAGACCAGCAATAAAAAGCGCGGCCATGGCTTAAGCATGGCGCTTTTCCAATAGGGCGTAGAAAAAACCATCGTGCTCATTTCCCAGATTGTCGTACAGACCTCGCAAAGCACCGCCCGGCAATAAATGTCCGGGCGCAGGCAATGACCGCGCATCACCTTGGATGCCTAAAAATTCCTCTATCTGCTCTTGACCTTCGGCCTTAAATATCGAGCAGGTGCAGTACACCATGCGGCCGCCGGGCCGCAGCAAAGGCCATAGCGCGCGCAGCATCTGCGCCTGCAAAGCGGCCAGGTGGGCGATGTCCTCCTCGCGGCGCAGCCATCGCACATCCGGATGGCGGCGTACGATGCCCGAGGCGGTGCAGGGCGCATCGAGCAAGATGCCGTCAAACAGCACGCCATCCCACCAGGCTTGCGGGTTTGCCGCATCGCCTTGCCGCACCAGGGCGTGCAGGCCCAAGCGCTGCAAATTTGCATGGATTTTTTCCAGGCGCTGGGCATCTTTGTCGATAGCTAAGACCTGGGCATCGGCCAGCTCCAGCAAATGGGCGGTCTTGCCGCCAGGCGCGGCGCAGGCGTCCAAGATCCGCGGCTGGACGCCCAGGCCTTGTAGCAACAAGGGTGCGGCCCATTGCGCAGCCGCATCCTGCACCGCTACCAGGCCTTGTGCAAAGCCAGGCAGGCGCGCCACCGGCACGGCTTTGTCCAGCACGATCGCCGCGCACTGGGCTGCCACGGCGCCGATACCGGCATCGTGCAGGCGCTGCAAATAGTCCGCCGCCGCGCAACGGCGTAGGTTCACGCGCAAAGTCATGGGGGCTTGGGTATTGGAGGCCTGGAGCAAGCCTTCCCAATGATCGGGGTACTCGCGCTGCAGCCTTTGCACCCACCACAGTGGATGGTTCCATAAGGCCTGCGGATCAGCGTCGGTGTCGGCAATCAGCTGCGCGCGTTCGCGCAAAAAACGGCGCAGACAGGCGTTGACAAAATTGGCATGCGCGCGACTCGACGCCACGCGTTTGAGCGCCTCCACCGCCTGATTGACCAGGGTGAACTCGTCATACAGCGCGTGTTTCGGGTCCCAGATCAATGCCAGGGCCAGGCACAGCATGGCGTCGACTCCGGGGGGCGGGGGGCGTTGCACCAGGCAGTCACGCAAAGCGGTAGCGCGGCCCATTTGTCGCCAGGCATGAAATGCCAAGGCCTGCACACCGGCGCGCAAGGGCGCGGGCACCGTGTCCATCGCTGCCGTACCAGACTGCCCTTGGCGCACCAGGTGTAGTAGTTTGGCAGTGGCCTGGAGTTGCTGCCAGAGCGGCGGAGCGGGTGCGGTTTGCATAGCCAAGCTACAAAGGCGTAGCCGGGACAAAACCCATGCGTCCGGCCACCCAGGATGCTGGCGCTTGGCCCAATGCGGCGTTGTAATCTTGCATGGCCTGGTTGGCTGTGGTCTTGGCAAACAAGGCGTGGTTGTGCGCCTCATCCCAATCACGGCGCAATTCCTGCAAAGCCTGGGCCTCAATGATGTCCTGGTGCACACCGCAAAACAATTCCCATGCGCCCGACATTTCTAGCCATTGGGCGCTTAGTGCAAGGGTCTCGTCCTCGCGCCCGGTCATCAACTTAGCGCTCTTCATGGTCTTTAGGCTGAGCGACAGTTGTAAGGCCGCCACCGTCAACACCTCATGGGCTTTGGTGGCAGGATCCGGCCGATCTAAAGCCTGTTTAGCCACCAACAACAGGGATTGCAAACCACGGTCCAAGTTGTCAACCGCCAGCCAGCAGGCACTGCGCAGACGCTTGAGGCGCGCATGGACACCCACCAGCCAACAGGCCAGCAGCGCAACCATAGGCCACAGCAGAACCGACTCACCCATGCGTTCAAGCCTTCAGAAAAATGCCCCAGGCCTTTTGTTACAAAGGCGTGGGGCACGTACTACCTGCGCTGGCAGGCTTACTCGGCAGCGCTACCCTCAGCCGATTCGGCCTCGGTCTCGCCGGTAGCGTCAACCAACTCCGCAGCGTCGGCTTCGGCAATCGCGCGGCGTTCGGAGTCGTCCATTTGCTCACGCACCAAACGCGCTTCGTGGTAGGCCAGACCGGTACCGGCCGGGATCAAGCGACCCACAATGACGTTTTCCTTCAAGCCGCGCAATTCGTCGCGCTTGCCCATGATGGCCGCCTCGGTCAGCACGCGCGTAGTTTCCTGGAAGGACGCGGCACTGATAAAGCTGTCGGTGGACAAAGAGGCTTTGGTAATACCGAGTAGCAGATTGCTAAAGGTCGCTGGTATCTTGCCTTCGGCACGCAAAGCGTCGTTGGTGTTGAGCATTTCCGAACGCTCTACCTGCTCGCCACCGATGTAGTTGGAGTCTCCCGTCGCCTCGACCACCACTCGGCGCAGCATCTGGCGCACGATCACTTCAATATGCTTATCGTTGATCTTCACGCCTTGCAATCGGTACACATCCTGCACTTCGTCCACGATGTAGCGGGCCAGCTCTTCAGAACCGAGCAGACGCAAGATGTCTTGCGGGTCGGCCGGGCCGTCCACCACGGACTCGCCCTTGTTTACGACCTGGCCTTCGTGCACCAGAATATTTTTCTCTTTGGGCACCAGCTCTTCCCAGACTTTGCCTTCCGGGTCGGTAATTTGCAAGCGCACTTTGCCTTTGGTTTCCTTGCCGAAGGAGACGGTGCCGGTGGCTTCTGCCAGCACGCCTTTGTCTTTGGGCGAGCGGGCTTCAAACAACTCGGCCACACGCGGCAGACCGCCGGTAATGTCACGGGTTTTCTGGCCTTCTATAGGGATACGCGCCAGCACTTCGCCGGGGCCCACGTCCTGACCGTCACGCACCTGCACCAAAGCACCCACGGGGAATCCGATGGTTACTGCATGGTCGGTACCCGGAATTTTGACTTCCTTGCCCGATGCGTCAATCAGCTTGACCTGCGGGCGCACGATTTTTGCGGAACCGCGGCGCTTGGGGTCGATCACCACCAGCGTTGACAGACCGGTCACCTCGTCCACTTGGCGGGCAACCGTCAGACCCTCTTCCACGTTTTCGAAGTGCGCACGACCAGCAAACTCGGTAATGATGGGGCGGGTCAAGGGGTCCCAGTTGGCCAGAATTGCGCCCGCCTTGATCGCCTGGTCCGCTTTGACGCTGAGTACCGCGCCATAAGGCACTTTGTGGCGCTCGCGCTCACGACCATGCTCGTCCTGGATCACGATTTCACCGGAACGGGAAATCACCACCAGCTCGGACTTGCTATTGGTCACATAACGCATGGTTGCGTTAAAGCCGATATTGCCGCTGGACTTGGCTTCCACGCTCGAGGCGATAGCCGCACGCGATGCGGCGCCACCAATATGGAAGGTACGCATCGTCAGCTGCGTGCCGGGTTCGCCAATGGACTGGGCCGCAATCACGCCCACAGCTTCGCCGTGGTTGATCAGGCCGCCACGGCCCAGATCGCGTCCATAGCACCTAGCGCAAATACCGAAACGGGTTTCGCAGGTCAAAGCAGTGCGCACTTTGACTTCATCTACCCCAAAGGCTTCCAGCTCTTCGATGATGTCTTCGTCCAGCATCGCGCCGGCAGCAGCCACCACCGAGCGGTTTTCCGGATGTAGCACGTCTTCGGCCACGGTACGGCCCAATATGCGATCGCGCAGCGATTCGATGACTTCACCGCCTTCGACGATGGCGCGCATCAAGTAGCCGTTGTGGGTTTCGCAATCGAGCTCGGTTACCACCAAATCTTGCGTCACATCCACCAGGCGGCGGGTAAGGTAGCCCGAGTTGGCGGTTTTCAGCGCGGTGTCGGCCAGGCCTTTACGTGCACCGTGGGTGGAGATGAAGTACTCCAACACATTCAAGCCTTCGCGGAAATTGGCGGTAATCGGCGTCTCGATGATGGAGCCATCGGGCTTGGCCATCAAACCGCGCATACCGGCCACTTGGCGGATCTGGGCGGCAGAGCCGCGCGCACCGGAGTCGGCCATCATGTAGATAGAGTTAAAAGACTCCTGCTGCACTTGATTGCCATGGCGGTCGGTAACCATCTCTTTGGAGAGCTTGGCCATCATCACCTTGGACACTTCGTCACCCGACTTACCCCAGATGTCCACCACTTTGTTGTAACGCTCGCCCGAGGTCACCAAACCAGAGACAAATTGCTTCTCGATTTCTTTGACTTCGGTTTGCGCCCGACGGATGATTTCGTGCTTTTCCTGCGGCACCAACATGTCGTCGATGCAAATGGAGATACCGGCGCGTGTCGCTAAACGGAAACCAGCTTGCAACAGCTTGTCAGCAAATACCACGGTCTCTTTCAAGCCGCACTTGCGGAAGGACACGTTGATGAGCTTGGAGATTTCCTTTTTCTTGAGCGCCTTGTTCAGGTTCGAAAAAGGCAAGCCTTTGGGTAAAATTTCGGACAACAGCGCGCGGCCGGCCGTGGTTTCCCAGACTTTGGTGTTAGCGATAAATTCGCCGCTTTCTTTGTCCTTGAGGTACTCGGTCAGGCGCACGTTTACGCGGGCGTTCAGGTCCACTTCACCCGCGTCAAAAGCGCGCTGCACTTCGCCGGTGTCGGCGAAAATCAGGCCTTCGCCTTTGGCGTTGATACGGTCACGGGTGGTGTAGTACAAGCCCAGCACCACGTCCTGTGACGGCACGATGGAAGGCTCGCCGTTAGCGGGAAAGAGCACGTTGTTGGAGGCCAGCATCAAGGTGCGCGCTTCCATCTGGGCTTCGACCGACAAAGGCACGTGGACAGCCATTTGATCGCCGTCAAAGTCGGCGTTAAAGGCCGAGCACACCAGCGGGTGCAATTGAATCGCCTTGCCTTCGATCAGGATGGGCTCAAACGCCTGGATGCCCAAGCGGTGAAGCGTGGGCGCGCGGTTGAGCATCACGGGATGCTCTTTGATCACCTCTTCCAGAATGTCCCAGACCACCGGCGTGCCCGATTCGACCTCCTTTTTGGCCGCCTTGATGGTGGTGGCGATACCCATGGCTTCGAGGCGCGCGAAGATAAAGGGCTTGAACAACTCCAAGGCCATGAGCTTAGGCAAACCGCACTGGTGCAGTTTGAGCGTCGGGCCCACGGTAATGACCGAGCGGCCAGAGTAGTCCACGCGCTTGCCCAGCAAGTTTTGGCGGAAACGGCCGGACTTACCTTTGATCATGTCGGCCAGGGACTTCAAGGCGCGCTTGTTGGCGCCTGTCATGGCCTTGCCGCGGCGCCCATTGTCCAGCAGCGAGTCCACGGATTCTTGCAACATGCGTTTTTCATTGCGGGCAATGATTTCCGGCGCTTTGAGTTCGAGCAAACGGCGCAGACGGCTGTTGCGGTTGATCACTCGGCGGTACAAGTCATTCAGGTCGGAGGTGGCAAAGCGGCCGCCGTCCAGCGGCACCAGCGGACGCAGATCCGGGGGCAAGACGGGCAGCACTTCGAGCACCATCCACTCGGGCTTGATGCCCGATTTTTTAAAGGCTTCCAGCACTTTAAGGCGCTTGGCGTTCTTCTTGATCTTAAGTTCTGAGCCGGTCAGGTCATTGCGCAGCTTTTCAATCGACCCTTCGATGTCGATGCTTTGCAGCAAGTCCTTGATGCCTTCAGCACCCATCTTGGCCTGGAACTCGTCGCCGTATTCTTTGAATTTGGCGTCGAAATCATCCTCGGACATGATGCCGAATTTTTTCAGCGGCGTCATGCCGGGGTCAGTCACCACATAGGCTTCAAAATAGAGCACACGCTCGATATCGCGCAGCGTCATGTCCAGCACCAGGCCCAAACGACTGGGCAGGGACTTGAGGAACCAGATGTGGGCGCAAGGCGCCGCCAGGTCGATATGGCCCATGCGCTCGCGGCGCACTTTGGTCTGGGTCACTTCAACGCCGCACTTCTCGCAAATCACGCCACGGTGCTTGAGGCGTTTGTACTTGCCGCACAAGCATTCGTAGTCCTTAATGGGCCCGAAAATTTTGGCGCAAAACAAGCCGTCACGCTCGGGCTTGAAGGTCCGGTAGTTAATAGTCTCGGGCTTTTTCACTTCGCCGAAAGACCAGGACCGGATTTTCTCCGGAGATGCCATACCGATTTTGATGGCATCAAAATGCTCATCGGGTGTGAACTGCTTGAACAGGTCGAGTAATGATTTCATGGAAATTCCTTTTTCATGTGAGGGGCAGCACATCCACCGGACGGCTGCCGCGAAAGGTCTCTAACTTGGTGTTTAACCACGCTCCAATTCGATATCCAGGCCCAGGGAACGGATTTCCTTGACCAGCACATTAAAGGACTCGGGCATGCCGGCCTCGATGGAATGCTCGCCCTTGACGATGCTTTCGTACACCTTGGTACGTCCTTGCACGTCGTCGGACTTGACGGTGAGCATTTCCTGTAAGACATAGGAAGCACCATAGGCCTCCAAAGCCCAGACCTCCATTTCTCCGAAGCGCTGGCCGCCGAACTGTGCCTTGCCGCCCAAAGGCTGCTGCGTGACCAGGCTGTAAGGCCCGGTGGAACGGGCGTGCATCTTGTCATCGACCAAATGGTGCAGTTTGAGCACATGCATATAACCCACCGTGACGGGACGCTCGAAAGGCTCGCCGGTACGACCGTCGCACAGGTAAGCCTGGGTACGCGTATCGGTCAAGCCCTTGACCTTAGCCACTTCTTCAGGGTAGGCCAGTTTGAGCATGCCGCGGATCTCCTCTTCCGAAGCACCGTCAAACACGGGCGTAGCGAAAGTCGCGCCGGGCTGCAAATTGGCAGCCATTTCTAGCACCTGGTCATCGCTCAAGTCGCCTAGCGCCTCTTTGCGGCCGGAGCCGTTGTACAGGGCATCCATGAACTGGCGCATTTCGGCCATCTTGGACTGTTCTTGCAACATGTCGCCAATGCGTTGGCCCAGGCCCTTGGCGGCCCAGCCCAAATGCACTTCCAGCACCTGACCGACGTTCATCCTTGACGGAACGCCCAGTGGATTGAGCACGATGTCGCAGGGTGTACCGTCGGCCATATAGGGCATGTCTTCAACCGGAACGATCTTGGACACCACCCCTTTGTTACCGTGACGGCCGGCCATCTTGTCGCCAGGCTGCAAGCGACGCTTGACGGCGATATAGACCTTGACCATTTTCAAAACGCCGGCGGGCAGCTCGTCGCCCTGGGTTAGTTTTTTGCGCTTTTCTTCAAAAGACAAGTCAAAGCTGTGGCGGGTTTGCTCCAGCGAGGCCTTGATGCTTTCAAGTTGCGAAGCCACAGCGTCATCGGCTGGGCGGATGTCGAACCAGTGGAATTTCTCCACCGAGTCCAGATAGGCTTTGTCGATAATGCTGCCCTTGGCCAGCTTGTTGGGCCCACCGTTGGCGGTTTTGCCGCTCAGCAGCTTGGCGATACGGTCAAAAGCGTCGGCTTCCACGATGCGCAGCTGGTCGTTCAAATCCAAGCGGAATCGCTTGAGCTCGTCGTCGATGATTTGCTGGGCACGCTTGTCGCGCACGATGCCCTCGCGGGTGAACACCTGCACGTCAATGACCGTGCCTTGTGAGCCCTGGTCCACGCGCAAAG
>CAMCJY010000048.1 GCA_945875225.1 Comamonas sp. lk
CCGGCGCCGTGGCATTGATCACCCGAAACGGCAAGGTGGTTTTGCACGAGGCCATCGGCCAGCGTGACCCCGCCAGCGGCGCGGCCATGCCCAAAGACGCGATTTTCCGCATTTACTCCATGACCAAGCCCTTGGTCTCTGTGGCCACCATGCAACTGGTGGAGCAAGGGCGCTTGTTCCTCAGTGATCCGGTGGCGCGCTACCTGCCCGCTTTTGCCAAGGTGCAAGTGGCGCATATGGAAAATGGCCAGATGCAACTGCGCCCGCCCTGCGCGGCCGTCACGGTCTATGACTTGTTGCGCCATACGGCGGGCATGACATATGAGTTTTTGGGCCAGGCACCGGTGCAAAAAATATATGACGAAGCAGGCCTGCGCACCACTACGCGCGGCTATAGCAATGCGCAATTTGCGGAACTTCTGGCCAGCCTGCCGCTGATGTTCGAGCCTGGCAGCATTTGGGAATATAGCCGCTCAACCGATGTGCTGGGCGCGCTGCTTGAAGCGGTCTCGGGCCAAAGTCTGGGCCGCTTGCTGCAAGAGCAGGTGCTGGGACCGCTGGGCATGGTGGACACTGCTTTTTATGTGCCCCCCGACAAGCAGCACCGCATCGCGCAGGCCTTTGCCCACGACCCCGATGGCGGTACGCCCATGGAACTCATTGATTTGACCGAAGTGCCGCAGCTGGAGTCCGGCGGTGGCGGCTTGGGTGCTACCGTAGCCGACTATGCGCGCTTTTGCCAGTGCATGCTCAATGGCGGCGAGCTGGACGGGCAGCGCCTGCTTAGCCCGCATACCGTGCGTTTCATGACGTCGGACCACTTGGGCCACATGGGCCAGAACCGCACCGAAAACGCAGGCAATATGCTGGCGCCGGGAACGGGCTTTGGTTTGGGCTTTTCGGTCCGCTTGGCCGGTGGCCTCGATACACTTCCCGGCAGCGTGGGGCTGTACTCCTGGGGCGGCATCGCCGGCACCACCTTTTGGGTGGACCCCCAAGAAGACATGTTCGCCGTCCTGATGATCCAGGCGCCCAACCAGCGCGAGTACTACCGGCCTTTGTTTCGCAACATGGTGTACGCGGCAATGGTCAGCTAGGAATCTGTTCCCTTCAGGCGCTGGCGACTTGCAGCACCAGCTTGCCAAAGTTTTCACCGTTAAATAGCTTGAGCAAAGCTTCTGGGAAGTGCTCAATACCTTCGACGATATCTTCTTTGCTCTTCATGCGCCCGTCCTTGAGGTAGCCGGCCATCTCTAGCACCGCCAGGTGGTAGCGGTCGGCGTAGTCGAACACCACAATGCCCTCCATGCGGGCGCGGTTGACCAGCAGGCTCAGGTAGTTTTTCGGACCGGCAACGGCGGTGGTGGCGTTGTATTGGCTAATGGCGCCGCAAATAATGATGCGGGCTTTGCGGTTGATGCGGGCCAGCACGGTGTCCAAAATCTCGCCGCCCACGTTGTCAAAGTAAATATCCACGCCCTTGGGGCAATGCTCTTTCAGGCCTTCGCGCACCGCGCCGGGTCCGGCTTTGTAGTCGATGCAAGCATCAAAGCCCAGCTCTTTCACCACCCAGTCGCACTTGGCCTTGCCGCCGGCAATACCCACCACACGGCAACCCTTAACTTTGGCCACCTGGCCCACGGTTTGCCCCACCGCACCGGCTGCGCCGGACACCACCAAGGTCTCACCGGCCTGGGGCTGGCCGACGTCCATGAGGCCAAAGTAGCCGGTCATACCGGGCATGCCCAGCACGTTCAGCCATTGCGTCAAACTGCCCATGCGTAAATCAATTTTGACAATGCCATTGCGCCGGAACTCGTCGGCTCCCAGGCGCAAATACTGCTGCACGCCAAAGCCTGCGCTGACCATATCGCCCACCGCGAAATGTGCGCTCTTGGACGCAATCACCCGGCCCACCCCACCGGCACGCATCACTTCGCCAATACCCACCGGCGGGATGTAGCTGCGCCCCTCGTTCATCCAGCCGCGCATGGCCGGGTCCAGCGACAAGGCCAGCGTTTGCACCAGCACGCCGCCCTCCGCGGGTTCGGCCACCGCTTCAGTAGTTGCACTCCAGTTGTCCCGCGTCGGGAGGCCCACCGGGCGCGAGGCCAGGCGGAATTGGTGGTTGGTGAGGGTGGATAAAACGGTATCGGACATAAAGTAAGCCTTCTTGGGGGCGGTTGGGAAAAGAGCGGATGCTAGTGGCACCCGGTGGCGGCCTTGGTTACCGAGGCGACAAAGGCCTGGTGGTCACCGCGATAAAGCAGCGCCGATAATTGTGCCCGCAGAGCGCAATCTGTCTGCTATGCGTCCATTATTCTGAAGTCTTGCTCATGTCCCCCACCTCCGCATTCCATCCCCCGCTCACTCAACCCGCCGCACTAGACAGCGGCTTGCGCACACGCGGCTTCGCGGTCTTGTCGGCGCGGGATGTATGTGCCCTGTCGCAGGCCGATGCGGCGCACTTGCAGGGTCTTGGTACGCTGTGGGACGACTTGCCGCCCGATGGGTATTTGAAAGACGGCGGGCGCTATCGGCGCAGGCGGCATAGTTGTTTTGTGGTGCAGACCGATGGCGGGGTGCAGCAGGCGGCACAACGGCCGCATTGGCAACCCTTGGAATACAACGCGCTGCACGGCGGTATGCGACGCCATTTCGAGCCAATGGCGCAGGTCATAGCATCGCATGCCGCTTGGCTGGCCGTATTGCAATGGCTGGGCCGCGTCGCCAGCAACTTGCGCGGTCCGCAAACCTGGTTTGCCGAGGCGCACCAGTTCCGCATAGACACCACCGACGGCATCGGCCGACCCACACCCGAAGGCGCGCACCGCGATGGCGTGGATTTAGTGGCGGTGTTTTTGCTCGCGCGCCAAGGTATCAAAGGCGGCGAGACGCGGGTGTTTGAGGCCGACGGGCCCAACGGCCAGCGCTTTACTTTGGGCGAACCCTGGTCGGTGCTTTTGCTAGACGATGCGCGCGTGATTCACGAGTCCACGCCCATCCAACCCCTGCAAGCCGGCGGCTACCGCGACACGCTGGTGGTGACCTTGCGCGCTACAGGTTTTCAGGGCGATTGAGGTATCTGCGAGTGCTTGATTAGCTCGCTTAGCCGCGCACGTCGGCCACCGGCTCGGCGCCAAAGTCGGGCCGCTCCAGAAACGCCAGGATGCGGGCTGCGGCCTCGACTGGGCTGCTCAGCATGCCGCGCTCGTGCATGGCTTGAAAGTTGCCAATATCAGGAAAAGCCAGCGGGTCGGCGCTGCGCAATTGCACTTGCATATCCGTCGCGATGACGCCAGGCGCTAGCGAGCACACTTTGGCGCCGTTGGTTTGCAAGGCTTCCTCCATGGCCAGGCCGCGGCTGAAATGGTCCATGCCCGCCTTGGCAGCGCAGTAACTGGCCGAAGACGCCATGGCGCGTCGCCCCAGGCCTGAAGAAATATTGAGCACTTTGCGCGGCGCCGTCCAATTGCGGGTGGCGCCCAAAAACGCGGCGCACAAAAGCAGGGGCGCCTCCAGGCCGACGCGCAAGGCATTGGCTAAGTCGGCGGATTGCCCGTCGCGCAGCGGAGCCAGGGCAGAGATCACGCCGGCGTTATTGATCAGCGTGGCCGACTGCAAGGCGGCAGGGTCTTGCGCATGCAGCCAGGCGGCCAAGCGCGTAGCCACCGGCGCCGCATCCGCCAGATCGGCCTGCCATTGCTCCAGGCGGGCGCCGCGCTGCGTAGCAAAAGCTTCCAGCGATGCATTGGATTGGCGGGAAATACACAGCAGCAGCGCGCCGGGCTGCAGCAGTTGTTCGGCCATAGCCAGGCCCATGCCGCGCGAGGCGCCGGTCAAAATGGTGAGTCGTTGTTGCATAGATTCAATCGCCAAGGGTAAGAAGTGACCTGATTTTGGCAGGGCGGGGCATGGATGGGCGCAGCGCATCGCTCGGTCACAATCGGCGCATGGCCCTCAAATCAACGATTTTTAAAGCAAACCTGCAAATTGCGGACATCGACAACAGCTATTACGCCGACCACACGCTGACGCTGGCCCGCCATCCCAGTGAAACCGACGAACGCATGATGGTGCGCCTGTGCGCACTGGCCTTGCAGGCGCATACCCTGAGCAGCGTGTGCAATGGTGACGGCACCCTGGCCTTTGGCGCTGGCTTGTCGGACCCGGACGAGCCTGATGTCTGGCTGCGCGATTTCACCGGTCGCACCCGGGTCTGGATTGAGGTGGGCCAGCCGGAAGACAAGCCGCTTATCAAAGCCTGCGGCAAGTCAGACCAAGTGTTGTTGTACTGCTTTAACCACGCTGCCGAAGTGTGGTGGCGCAGCATGGAAAGCAAACTCAGCCGCCCGCAAAACCTGCGCGTTTACCGTCTGCCCACCCTGGCCTCGCAAGCGCTGATTCCTCTGGCCCAGCGCAGCATGCAATTACAGGCCACGGTGCAAGAAGGTGTGCTCACCTTGGGTGATGCCAGCACCACCGTCGATATCGAGCCGGTACGTTGGAAGTAGGGTGTGCGCAAGGCCTGCGCTAGCCTAGCCTGGCCGGCGTTCGTAGGCTGGCAAATCGTCTGGGATGTGGTGAAAAGGCTGTTTGTCGATGGTAAAAATAGCCACCGTCGGCTTGAAGACTGAGGGGTCATCCAGCGTACCCACTTTGACAATCATGGAGCCGGGCCGTTTGGGGCTTTGGGTGCCTAGCGAGGTGCCGCAATGGCTACAAAAAAAGCGCGTCACCGGGCTTTCCAAATCGCTGCGTTGGTAAGTGCTGGGTTCGCCGCGCGTAAAACGAAAGCCCTCCAAAGGCAGCACCATCGCGACATTGGGGTTGCCCCCGGAAATGTACTGGCACTCGCGGCAGTGGCATTGCAGCGACAACTGCGGCGCGCCCGTGGCCTCATAGGCAATCGCCCCGCAGTAACAACGACCGGTAATGGACATGGTGAACTCCTTTGTGTGCGATGCGCCGCAGCCAGAGCGCCGGACGCTATGCACTATCGTAGCGCGCGCCTGGGACGGGCGAGCGCCCAATTCCCCTATTATTGCGGCATGACATCGCCCATACACACCCTTATCGACTTGCAAACCTATCCACTGGACGAGCCCGGCTCGGAGCCCTGGCTGGCGCTGGTGCAGCGATGTCGCGCTGATTTGGAGGCGGCGGGCATGTTTGAGTTGCCGGGCTTTCTGAAAAGCCAGGCGCTGGCCGAATGCGTGGCTAAGGTGTCGCCGCGCATGGCGAGCGAGTCGGCTGAAATTAGGCGCGAACACAATATTTATTTTCTGGATCGGGTGGAGGGTCTGCCTGACGACCACCCGGCACTTCGAAAAATCACCACCATCAACCACACTTTGTGCGCCGACCAGTTGCGCGACACGCCACTGACCCAGGTATACGAGTGGCCGCAGTTCCGGCAGTTTATCGCGGCCACCATGCAATTGCCGGTGTTGCATGTAATGGACGACGAGTTGGCCCGCGTGAACGTCTTGAGCTACCGTCCCGGCGAAGCGCTCAACTGGCATTTCGACAGGTCGGAGTTCACCACCACCTTGCTCTTGCAGCGCGCTGGCAAGGACGGTATGTTCCAGTATCGGCGTGGCTTGCGCACCGACAGCGACCCCAACTACGAGGGCGTGGCCCGCATGCTCACCGGGCAGGACCCCGAAGTGATAAGCGCAGACCTGGAGCCCGGCGCCCTGAATGTTTTTCGTGGCCGCAACACTGCCCACCGCGTCACCACCGTAGCTGGCGACCAGGAACGCCTGGTGGCCGTGTTTTCTTTGTACGAAAAACCGGGCGTGCGGTTTACAGAAACCGAAAACCTAGGCTTTTACAAGCGGGCGCAGGCTTTTCCGGCCTGAGCTGCGAAGCTAACCCTGCACCGCCTCTACAAAAAACTTCACCCGCCGCACGCCGTTCCATTCGTCGGCGTCTAGGCGAAAGGCCATGGTGACTTTGGCCGGCAAGGGGTCAGTGTGGCCGAACCAGATGCCGTCCACCGGCTCGCCCTGGTGTTTGAGCTTCAGCGCGAGGTGTTTTTCACCCACGATGCGTTGGGATAGCACTTCTACCTCTTCGCTAAAGGTGGGTGTGGCAAAGCCCTGGCCCCAGACTTCTTTGTGCAGCGTGTCCACCAGGTCCACGCGGCGGTATTCCGGGGCTAAGGGGCCATCGGTGGCCAGGCGCCGCTGCAAGGTGGCCTCGTCCAGCCATTCGTGCGCCACCTCGCTCAGGGCTTGTTCAAAAGTGTCTAGGTGTTCTTCGTTGATGGTGCAGCCGGCGGCCATGGCGTGGCCACCAAAGCGCAGCAGCACGCCGGGGTAGCGCTTGGCCACCAGGTCCAGCGCGTCGCGCAAATGAAAGCCGGCGATCGAGCGGCCCGAGCCCTTGAGTTCATGCTCTTTGCCCGGTGCTTGGCTGGCGGCGAACACAAAGCTGGGCCGGTGGAATTTGTCTTTGATGCGCGCCGCCACGATGCCGACCACGCCTTCATTAAATTCGGGGTCGAAAACGCATATCGCCGGTGGCGCCTCGTCCTCAGCGTCAAACAAAGACTCGGCCACTTCCATAGCCACGTCGCGCATATCGCCTTCGATGACGCGGCGATCGCGGTTGATGCCGTCCAGCGCGCGCGCCAGTTCGTCGGCACGTGCCGGGTCGTCGGTGAGTAAGCATTCAATGCCCAGCGTCATGTCCGACAAGCGCCCTGCCGCATTGATGCGCGGCCCCAGCGCAAAGCCAAAATCTTGGCTGGTGGCAATGGCCGGTTTGCGGCCGGCTGCGCGAAACAAGGCCTCCATGCCCGCAGGCATCGCCCCGGCACGCACGCGCTTTAAGCCCTGGGCCACCAGGCGGCGGTTGTTGGCGTCCAGGCGCACCACATCGGCCACCGTGCCCAGCGCTACCAAGGGCAGCAGGGTGTCTAGCTTGGGCTGGGTGGCAGGGTCAAACACACCGCGCGCGCGCAGTTCGGAGCGCAGCGCCAGCAGCACATAAAACATCACGCCCACACCGGCCAGCGCTTTGCTTACAAAGCCGCAGCCCTGCTGGTTCGGGTTGACGATGACGTCGGCGTCGGGTCGTTCGGTGGCGGGTAGGTGGTGGTCGGTCACCAGCACTTGCAGGCCCAGCGCTTTGGCATGGGCTACGCCTTCGACGCTGGCCATCCCGTTGTCCACGGTAATCAGCACATCGGCGCCCTGGGCCTTGACGCGATCGGCAATCGGCGCGGTCAGGCCGTAGCCATCGACCACGCGGTCCGGCACCAGGTAGCCCAGGTGTTGCGCGCCCAACAGCCCGAGGCCGCGCATGGCCAAGGCGCAAGCGGTGGCGCCGTCGCAGTCATAGTCGGCCACCACGCACAGGCGCTTGTCCTGGGCGATGGCATCGGCCAATAAGGTGGCGGCGGCTTCTATGCCCAAAAGGCCCGCAGGCGGCAAGAGTTTGGCCAGACTGTCGTCAATCTCGTCGGTGCCGGTGACGCCGCGCGCCGCATACAAGCGCGCCAGCAAGGGGTGAACGCCGGCCTGCTCCAGCACATAAACGCTGCGCGGCGGAATATCGCGGGGGGTGATTTTCATAAGTCCTGCACAAAATGGTGAAACCCGGGGGCGGCTAATTGTTGTTTTATGCGTTGCCAAAGCGAGGCGCGGCCTCGCACCCAACTGCGCGCCCGCTGTTCGCCGCATAAGCTGATACTTATTTCGGGGCCGGATGCTTGCTGCGCCGCCAGGGGCGCGAACACTTGGGCATCCAGGGTTTGCCAGGCTTGTATCCAGGCCTCTGGGTCATCGCGCAGGGCGCTTGAACTCAGGGTATCGATGTAAAGCGCGTGCGGGCTCATGGGTCCCAGAATGGTGCCCTTTGGTGCTAGCAATGCTTGCAAAGGCTTGGGCGCGATAGGCGGCGCTTCGCCCCCCGGCAAAGGAGTGACCGCCCCATGGCGCGCCGCGCTCTGCGGCAAAGGGCTCCCGGTTCCGCTAATCCAAAACCCATTGACCAGCGCCTGCCCGCGCGCACTGCGCGCATCGTTCACCGCATGGGTATAGAGCAGCATTTGCATTTCGTTTTGTAAGCGCCGCAGGCTTTGTGCGGCGCTCTGGCGCGGTATCCAAGGGTCTGTGGGCTGGCCACGCACGCGCGCCAACGATGCGCTTGCTAGCTGCTGAAAGACCGGCCCCTGCGCCAGCCAGGTGTGTGCGCTGTGCCAATGCAGTGCGATGCCGTCTTCCTCAAAATAGGGCTGCATGGCCGCCAATAGGGTGCGCGATTCATCCTCGCCCAATTCCAAAAATTCAGGGTCTTGCATCGCCACATGGTCGCTGTGGATTTGTAAATGGCAGGGGCTGATCAGCGCCCAGTGCTGACCGCCCTCGTACAAAGCGTTAGCTTGTGCCAGCCACGCGGCCCAGGGCACCAGGCCGTCGGCATAGGCCTGGTCGCTAGCCAGATGTTCGGCCAGCGGCGTCAGACTCTCTTGCCTGCCTGCGTGAAGCGTCTGCGCCGCAACCCGCTGCAGCAGGGCTTGTAAATGGGGTAGGTTCAAGTTGGCGCTGGCGGCGCGGCAGCGCGGCCCGGGGGCTGCGGCATGGGAAATCACAATGTGCATGGGGCGATTGTCCTGCACGCCTTGGTTCGCGTGCCCAAGCGCCGCCTTAGGAAACTGCCACAATCCTCCCGTCATGAACCTCCCCTTTGAATTGCGTATCGGCTGGCGCTATACCCGTGCGGGCCGCAGCACCCGGCGCAACGGCTTTATCTCGTTTATTTCCGGCGTTTCCATGCTGGGCATTGCGCTGGGGGTCGCGGCGCTGATTATTGTGCTCAGCGTCATGAATGGCTTTCAACGCGAAGTGCGCGACCGCATGCTCAGCGTGGTGTCCCACATCGAGATTTATGCCCAGGACGGCGCGGCTTTGCCCGATGCCGCGCAGACGCTGTTGCAAGCGCGTACCAACCCGCAGGTGGTGGGCGCGGCGCCCTTTATTGCTGCGCAGGCATTGCTGGCGCGTGGTGAAGACATGCGCGGCGTGCTGGTGCGCGGCATTGACCCGGTATTTGAGCCCGAGGTCACCGAATTGGGTAAGCCTGAGCAGCGCGCCGCCTTGCAGCGCCTGCAAGCGGGCAAGTTTGGCGTGGTGCTGGGTAGCGAACTGGCGCGGGCTTTGGGCGTGCGCGTGGGCGAACCGGTCACTTTAATAGCGCCTAGCGGACAGCTCACCCCCGCAGGTGTGGTGCCGCGCCTCAAACAAATGGAAGTGCTAGGCACCTTTGATTCCGGGCATTTTGAATACGACTCCACACTGGCGCTGGTGCATTGGGAAGACGCCGCCCGCATCTTCCGGCTGGAAGGTCCCAGCGGCGTGCGCCTGAGGCTGGACGATTTGCACCAGGCCCGCGCGGTGGCCGCTGACCTGCAAGCCGCCATGGGACTAGGGGTTTATGTGCGCGACTGGTCGCAACAAAACCGCACCTGGTTTGCCGCGGTACAGGTGGAAAAACGCATGATGTTCATCATCCTCACGCTGATCGTGGCGGTGGCGGCGTTTAACCTAGTCAGCATGCTGGTGATGACGGTGACCGACAAGCGCGCTGACATTGCCATCTTGCGCACCCTGGGCGCCAGCCCGGCCAGCGTCATGGGTATCTTTGTGGTGCAAGGCGCGATGGTGGGCATCATCGGCACCCTGAGCGGTTTGTTGCTCGGTTTGGGTGTCGCCCTGCATATCGACGTGATCGTCCCGGCTATCGAACACGCGCTGGGCGCCAGCTTTTTGCCCAAAGACATTTATCTCATCAGCCGTATGCCCAGCGAGCCCCAGGCGGGCGACATCGTGCCCGTTGCCATCATCAGCTGGCTTTTGTCTTTTGTAGCAACCATTTACCCCAGCTGGCGCGCCTCGCAAGTGAACCCCGCAGAGGCGCTGCGCTATGAGTGAGGCTGTGCAATTGTCCGGCGAAGTACTACTCAGTTGCAG
>CAMCJY010000049.1 GCA_945875225.1 Comamonas sp. lk
GTTCGACAGCGCACTGCGGGTAAGGCTGCTGACTCGGGTTAAACTTGGCGGCTATGGAGAGGTGGATGAGCGGTTTAAGTCACACGCCTGGAAAGCGTGCGAGGGGTAAAACCCTCCGCGGGTTCGAATCCCGCCTTCTCCGCCAGTGAGTGATATAGAAAAGGGCCTTTCGGCCCTTTTCTACGTTTTGGAACTTACATTCTCCCCATCTATCCCCGCCACCGCCCCCGCCAAGCCCCATAAAGTTGGTCCGCCAGCGCATGGCTGTCGGCTAAGCGGACTTCGCTGGCCGCTGCCATAGCGTCCAGGCTTTGTACGCTGTTCGGCCAGCGTTCTACATGGCGCGAGAAGGACGCCCCCGGCTCAGCCATCCAAAGGCCGATTTTTTCTGCGGTGATTTCGATATGAAACTGCATGCCCAGATGCGGGCCGATGGCAAAGGCTTGGTGCGCGCAGGCAGCGGAGGAGGCGATCAGCTCCGCGCCCGGCGGCAGCGTTACAAAGCTGTCGCGGTGCCATTGGTACAGGGTGTGGGCGCCGGTTCCATTACCCGACCCTGCCGCTGCCGCGTCTTCCCCAAACCAATAGCGCGCCGCGGCGCTGCCCGTGGTTTGCAGCGGCATCCAGCCAATCTCAGGCTGTGCAGCGCGTTCTACCTTGCCGCCAAAAGCGCGGGCCATGAGTTGTCCGCCCAGGCAGTGGCCGACGATGGGCACGCCCAGCGCGTCGGCTTCGCGCATCAGCACTTCGGCATGGCGCAGGGAAGGGCGCTCGTCGTTGGCGCTCCACTCGCCACCCAGCACCGCCATGGCTTTGTACGCGCTAACTGATGCGGGGTAAGCCTCGCCGGCGTCGGCGCAGAACACATGCCAGCGAATGCCTTTGGCGTCCAGCCACTGGCCTAGGTAGCCGGGACCGTCATCGCGCAGGTGCTGTAGCACCAAGACGTCTGCGGGCTGATCGTGGGGGGTAGGCATTGCTCTTGGACGCTGCGAGTAAGACGCCTAGATCGCCTGCGTGGCGGCTGGCGCTGGTGTCGGAGCGCTCACCGGTGTGCCCTTGGCTGGGCTGACGGGTGCGCCCCATTGCAGCGCCAGTTGGGTGCCTTGCAAGATGGCGCGCTTGGCGTCCAGCTCGGCGGCCTCATCTGCGCCGCCGATCAAGTGCACTTGTGCGCCGCCTGCCAGCAATTGGGCCTGCAATTCGCGCTGCGGCTCCTGCCCGGCGCAGATGACGATGGTGTCCACTGCCAGCGTCATGGGCTTGTCGCCGGCCAGAATGTGTAAGCCCTGGTCGTCGATGCGCTGGTAACTGACCAAGTTCATCATCTCCACCTCGCGGTTTTTGAGTGAGGTGCGGTGTATCCAACCGGTGGTTTTGCCCAGGCCGTCGCCTACTTTGCTTTTCTTGCGTTGCAAGAGGTAGATCTTGCGCGGGCTGGGGGCGATGTGCGCCGTTTGCAAACCCCCGGCATTAGCGTAGCTGCGGTCCACGCCCCATTCTTTGAAAAACTGGTCCGCATCCAGGCTGGAACTGCTGCCTTCGTGGAGTAAAAACTCTGCCGTGTCAAAGCCTATGCCGCCCGCGCCAATCAGCGCCACGCGCTGCCCGACAGGGCATTTGTCGCGCAGCACATCCAGGTAGCTGCGCACCGAGGCGTGGTCTATGCCCTCAATAGCCGGTGTGCGCGGCACCACCCCAGTGGCCAGCACGACTTGTGTAAATCCTGCGTCCAGTAAGTCTTGCGCACTGACGCGCTGGCCCAGGCGCAGGGTGACACCGGTCAAGCTAATTTGCTTGGCAAAGTAGCGCAGGGTCTCAAAGAACTCTTCTTTGCCGGGCACTTGCTTGGCGATGTTGAACTGGCCGCCAATCTCGCTGGCGGCGTCAAACAGCGTGACGTCCAGGCCGCGCCGCGCCGCCGTGGTGGCAAACGCCAGTCCGGCCGGGCCGGCTCCCACCACCGCAATGCGCTCGCGCATCGGGGCAGGGGTTTCGACCATCAGGGTTTCGTGGCAGGCACGCGGGTTGACCAGGCAAGAGGTAATCTTTCCGCCAAAAGTGTGGTCCAAACAGGCTTGGTTGCAGCCAATGCAGGTGTTGATCTCGTCCGCCCGGCCTTCGGCGGCTTTGCGTACAAAGTCGGCATCGGCCAAAAAGGGCCGCGCCATGGACACCATGTCCGCCATACCATCGGCCAAAATTTGCTCGGCTACTTCGGGCGTGTTGATACGGTTGGTGGCCACTAGCGGAATACCCACTTTGCCTTTGAGCTGCGCCGTCACCCAGGCAAAAGCGGCGCGCGGCACTTTGGTGGCGATGGTGGGAATACGCGCCTCATGCCACCCGATGCCGGTGTTCAAAATCGACACCCCGGCCAGCTCCAGCGCCCGCGCAAGTTGCACCACTTCGTCCAGCGTAGAGCCGCCCTCCACCAAATCCAGCATGGATAACCTAAAAATCACAATGAAATGGGGCCCCACCGCTTGGCGGATACGGCGCACGATCTCCAGCGGGAAGCGGATGCGGTTTTCATAGCTGCCGCCCCAGGCGTCTTCGCGCTGGTTGGTTTGGCGGGCGATAAATTCATTGATCAGGTAGCCTTCCGAACCCATGATCTCGACGCCGTCGTAGCCTGCGCTTTGGGCCAATGCGGCGCAGCGCGCGTAGTCGGCAATGGTTTCTTCGATCTCTTCTTCCGTCAGAGGGTGCGGGCGAAAGGGGTTGATGGGCGCTTTGAGCGCACTGGGCGCCACCAGCTCGGGGTGGTAGGCGTAGCGGCCAAAGTGCAGTATTTGCATGGCTATTTTGCCGCCAGCGGCATGTACCGCCTCGGTCACTACCTGGTGTTTGTCTGCTTCCTCTTGCGTGGCCATGCGCGCGCCGCCCGGCAGGGGGCGGCCCCGGTCGTTGGGCGCTATGCCGCCTGTCACGATCAGGCCCACACCGCCACGTGCGCGCTCAGCATAAAACGCGGCCATTCGCTCAAAGCCGTTTTTGGCTTCCTCCAAACCCACGTGCATGGAGCCCATGATGACGCGGTTTTTGAGTTCAGTAAAACCCAGGTCCAGGGGTTTGAGCAAATGGGGGTAGGGGTTCACGCGAGCGTCCTTGGGCGATGGCTATTGAATCAGGCCGCCCTGCACCGTAGGTGCGCAAAGCGGCCAACAAGAGCGGTATTCTCTACCATGTGTCCCATGGCCTCAGCCCGCGCATACCGGTGTAAGTCTTTGCGTGCCGCGTTGTATCTCTTTGCAAACTCCGTTCATGAAAGCTACTGTGGAGGATCTTCCCCCAAACACTGTGCCCCAAGCGCCAAGCGCCGTGCGCCCGCGCGACGCGGCCAGCCTGCTGATTTACCGCCGCCGGGGCGCGCAGCTCCAGGTGCTGATGGGCAAGCGCAGGCCGGGTGCGCGGTTTTTGCCCGACGTGTATGTATTTCCCGGTGGCGCGCTGGATAAGGCCGATGCGCAAAAAGTGGCGGAGGCGACGGCGGCACCAGAGCGCGCTACCGGTGCGGGCTCGGCGCTAGCGCCGCATTGCGTGCAAGCCATGGCCGCGCGCAACCCGCTGCACGCCGCCGCTTTGCTGGGCGCCGCCTTGCGCGAGTCGCATGAGGAAAGCGGCTGGCGCTGGGCCGATGCTGCATTACCAAGCTTAAATAACACGGGTTTTTGCTACCTAGGCCGTGCCATCACCCCAGCGCAAAGCCCCAGGCGGTTTCATGCGCGTTTTTTTGCCGTGCCCCTGGAACGTATGCAACAAGACCCGCATGCCGATGGCGAGTTGCTGGACTTGCGCTGGGTCGATGCGCGCAACCCGGAGCAATTGCCCATCATCGACGTCACTGAATTCATGCTGGCCGAGTTGCAGCGCGAACTCACTGGCAAGCGCGTGGACGTGCCCTTGCTCTGTTATGTCAACGAAGTAGTGCGAATACGCAGGCTTGCCATTAGCCCTTGAGCGTAAATAGCGGAATGTCTTTCCGCACCGAAAGCGTATCAAGCTGTCCGCGGGTTTTATCTTTCACGAATGCGGCAACGGCGGTATGGCTTTCGGGACGAAACATGCTGCGCATATCGCTATGCGATTGGCCAGCCGATTCCATCAGGCGCTGCGCAAAATGCGGCTCCAGCGCGGCAAAGGCGACGCGGCCGTCTTTGCAGGGGTAAATGCGGTAGCCCGCGTGGCTGCCGCCTACGCTGCCTTTGGCGGTGCTTAGGCCCCAGTTGCGTGGCAGGGCCAGGTAATTCGCTGCTTCAGACAGGGCGACTTCGATATGCGCGCCTTTCCCGCTGGCCATACGCTGCATTTGGACCTGCAGCACCGCTTCGCTGGCCATGAGCGATCCGCCCATGTCGGCGTAAAGCGTCGGCGGCATGTCCATGCCCGTCACCAAACCGGCCTCGGCCATATAGGTGAGGTCATGCCCGGGCTTTTCGGCCCGCGCGCCTGGCGCGCCGACGATGGCGACCATGCTCAGCGTGGGGTAGCGCTTTTTCAGGCTGGCCCAGCCCACGCCCAGCTTGTCCAACGCTGAGGGGCGAAAGGAGGTCAGCAGTACATCGCTGCGTACCAACATTTTGTGCAGTTGGGCCTGGCCTTTGGCGGTTTTGAGGTCGGCCTGCAGCACCCGTATGCCTTGGTGCAAGCTGGTGTAGGCCGACATGTTGTACATGCCCAGAGGGTCACCTGGCGTTCCTGCTGGCATGGCTGCGGGTGCGGGAGGTTCGAGCTTGCTGCAAGTGGCGCCCATGGCTTGCAAACGCATCATCGCGGCGGGCCCGGGCAGGTTGAGCGCCAGGCTGAGGATGCGCACGCCTTTGAGCGGACGCAAGGGTTTTGGTGGGGTAGTTTGGCTTGCCATGGGGGTCTTTTTTTGGGCTATGGAGGTTAGGGACTTTAAGTGGAGTTGGCGGCGCGCAATGCGGTGCGATGTGCTCAGACCGAGCTGGGAAGGCTTAAGCCCAGACGGCGCGCTTGCGCAATCCAAGTTGCAAACCAGGCCAGTGCCACGGCGTCAGGTTCAGCAGCATCCAGCGCGTCAAGTACGCAAGACTCACCCACCAACTGCGCACCCAGGTCTTGCAGTCGGCTTTGAAACGCTTTTGCGCCGCCGTAAAACGTGTCGCCATAGCTGCTGTCGCCCAGCGCCACCAGGCCAAAGCGCACATGGCCCAGAAAACGTGCATCGGCGTCCAGGCTTTGGTACAGGTCACCGGCGTTATCTGGCACATCGCCGCTGCCGGTGGTAGAGCAGCACAGCACAAACAAGCCGGGGGTGTCAAAAACGTCAATAGTCAGGTCTTGCATGTCCAGCACTTGGGCGCTGGCGCCATGCTCAGGCGCGGCAAAGGCCAGGGTTTGGGCGATCTGGCGGGCGTTTCCGTGAACGCTGCCAACCAGCAGGGTGAGTTGCATAAGAGAATGGGCAGGGCAAAAAAGGCAGGGCCGCATGATAGGGGCAATAATCGGCGCCTTTGTGCTCAGTGGCCGCGCCGGTGATGTATACGGACGCGGCGGGCCGCTTAACTAGGGGGTGCTGGCTTGACGTCTGATTTTTTGAGTGCCGACTTGTTTCCGGAATTGCCCAAAGTAGCAGTCCTGCCCCCGCCGCGCAAGCGCAAACCCGCCGAGGCCAAAGCGAGGGCTCAAACCACGATGACAACAGCACCCCAAGCCGGGACTTTGGCGGCTGCGGCCGCCACCCCATCCGCAAGCCCCGTAAGCGCCCCCGAGGCCTGTGCCGCCGTGCTGGACGCCCATCCCGACTATCGGGTGTTGCGCCGTCTGCCGGTGCGCCTTGGGTGGCCTGGCGCGCAGTCCACAGGCCGCACTTGCGTCTTGATTTTGGATACCGAAACCACCGGGCTAGACCAGTCCAAAGAAAAGATTATTGAGCTGGCGATGCTGCGCCTGGAGGTGGACAGCGCCACCGGCATGCCGCTGGGCCCGCTGCAAGTGTTTGACGAATTGGAAGACCCAGGCCGTGCCATTCCCAAAGAGGTGGTCGCTTTGACCGGCATCACCGATGCCGACGTGCAGGGCAAGCGCTTGGACGAGTCGCGCATCGCGGCCATGCTGGACGGCGTGGACGTGGTGATTGCCCACAACGCGGGTTTTGACCGTCCGTTTTGTGAGGCGCGTATCCCCCAGTTTCGTGAGCTGGCCTGGGCTTGTTCGTTTGCCGACATCGACTGGAAAGCCCAAGGCCGCAGTTCCAGCAAGCTAGAGGCGCTGGCGTTGGAGTTGGGCTGGTTTTACGACGCGCACCGCGCCGAGATGGATTGCCATGCGCTGCTGGCGGTGCTGTGCGCGCCGCTGCCTAAAGCGCCCGAGCGCAATGGCATGGCGGCGCTGCTTGCGGCAGCGCTAAGGCCTGCGTTGCGCCTGTACGCCACCCACGCGCCTTTTGATTCCAAAGACTTGCTCAAAGCGCGCGGCTACCGTTGGAATGCCGAGCAAAAGGTCTGGACCACGCGCTTGGCGGACGAAGCGGCATCGGAGGCGGAATGCGAGTGGCTCAAGACCGAGGTCTATGGCGGTCGCCACGCGGTGGTAGCCATAGAGCAAAGCGATGCCCGCGCCAAGTATTCATCGCGTGGCGGACGCTTGGTGCAGCGCCAGTTATAGGCTGCATCGACATGTCTTTCCAACTCGTTGGCCTGCAAGCAGCCACAGTCCGCAAAGTGCTTATCAGCGGACGCCTGGTGGCCTCGGCTATGCACAAGACGGCGCAAACGGGCGCGCTGGCCGTGGGGCCACTGGGGCTGGAGGTCGATGAGCAGGCCGATTTATCGGTGCACGGTGGCTTGGAAAAGGCGCTGTACGCCTATCCTCTCGAGCATTACGATTTTTGGCGCGCGGAGCGGCAAGCTGCGGGTCTAGGCGGCATTGACGACGGACTGGCTTTTGGCGCGCTGGGTGAGAACCTAACGCTGCAAGGTTTGCTGGAAAGCGATGTCTGGGTGGGCGACGAACTGCACTTTGCCCATTGCCGTTTGCGCATTACCCAACCGCGCGAGCCCTGCTTCAAGTTCAATGCGTCTATGGGCTTTAACACCGCGTCCAAACGCATGGCGCAAACTGGTTTTTGCGGCTTTTACCTGGCGGTGGACCAGGCTGGAACCCTGCAAGCGGGCGAAGCCTTCACCCTTGTCCCCGGCCCCCGCCGCGCCAGTATTGCCGAGCGCTTTGCAGCCAAGATGTTCAAGCATTTGTCCTGACCCCCCAATCGGTGAAGTACGCCTGGCGGTGTGGCTTTTGGGGCCGGATCCGTAAAGGTTGAAGTGTTCAGGCGGCAACCGCCGAGCCTCCAAAGCCCGCGGCTAGTCCTACGCACCGATATTACACTCGCGCCGCAGCAAAGCCAGCGCATCGTGCATTGCGTAATCTGCGTCGCTGCGCAAAACAGGCGTCGCGTCCTCGGTGAATTCGTTCCACATCCGCAGGTAGTCGCCTTGGTAGGCAGTGGGTGCATGTTCGCGAATAAAGCCGCTCGCGCGCTCCGCGTCCATACCGGTCTTTCGGATTTTGCGGATTAAGGTGGCTGCGCCCTTCTCGGTGAGCAAGGTTTTGGGTGCGCTGCCCGCGGCCACACAAACAAGCAGCGTCAGCAGCGAGCCTTCGTCCTCATGGCCGCCCGTGGCTTTGGTCCAGGCGGCGCAGACCTGTCTTTCAAAGTCTTCTACTTCGGCCAAGCCATCTTCTAACCAGAAGTAGCGCCCGGTGAAGGCAGGTGTCTGGGCGAACAATTTGCGCGGGGCAGTGCTGGCGTCCATGATGCGCGCCCAGTCCGCTTGCAGACTGTCAGCGACGGCGTGCAGCGCAGGTGCGAAAGCCGCAGGTAGCCCCTTGGGTAAGACCAGTGCCGGTGGCTGGGCCGCTAAGCCAAATTTTTTGCGCAGCAGGGCAATGGTTTGTACAAAACCGGGCCAATCTGGCGCGACGCTGCGCTTGGCCAGCGACCAAAGCAGGGCGGTGCGCAGCACAGCCTCGGCGTCCGGGGCTTCTTCATGCAAGGTGTCGATGTCGATTTCCCATTGCGCTGCGCACCAAACAGCCGCATCCATCACGCGGGCCACCTGGTCTCGCTTGGCACGCTCGGCGCGGTAGTCAGCATGGCTGCGCAGGCTCCAGCGCTCCAGCACGGGGATGTGCTCATCGCTAAAGCCACGTCCGTCTTGCATGCCAAAGTGGGTGTTCTGCGGCATGACAATCATGGCTTTGAGCAGGTCCGAGCCGCCTTTGGAGCGCGACAGCAGCGAGTGGTCGCGCAGCGCCTGCGCCGCGCGGTGCAGGTCGCCTTCACAGCTGTCTTGTAAAAATAGGCTGACCAAATTAACGATGCGCTCGCGCGCTTTTTCCAGATCCGGGCGCAAATACTCGGTGCCGAAATAGCGCGCAATTTGCACCATGCCTTTGGGCGCTTCGGTGCGCAGGGCTTCGAGGCGCTCGGCACCGATCAGGCCGTGGGCTACACCGTAGGCCAGGACTTTTTCAAAAAACGGGCGCTCATCAAACAGCGCCACGCCGCTGCCCGCATTGCCAGCGCCGCCGGTCACGGCTGGGTCAGGGTTGTCATTCATGCGCGAACGCCCGGTATGGAAAAAGAATTGTTGACCACGGGCTAAATCGCCGACTCTTCATCGGCGTCCAAAGCAGCGGGGGTCGCCTTGCCCCGGTCGGTATCGCCGGTTTCCACCTTGCCGTCGTCCTCTTCCGTCTCAAACTCTTCGCCGCGCCCGGCCTCAAATGCGCGGGCCTTGGCCCGCAGCACTAGCAGGGTCTCGATGAACAAATCCACGCATTGGTAGCGCAGGGTATAGGCCATTTGCATCCAGTCCTGGTCGGCGACTTCGTCCTCGTCGATGCGCGGTTTGGCATAAGCGTTGGCGTACAGGTCGGCCTCGGTAATCATGTCGCCGTCGTCTTCTGCGGTGTCAAATAAACCGGTGCGCGCAAAAGCCTCCACCCGGCTCCAGCGCTCGGCAAAATAATCGGCCAGGGCTTCACTGCCACCCTCCAAATCACCAATGGCGGTAAGGAATTCCACCGGGTCGCCGCCCGCGCGGAAGATGACCGAGTTGACCATGCCGCGCAAATGGGTGCGCGAGAGGTCTTTGTACTGTTTTTCGATCACCACGGCACGCGCGAATTGTTGGGGCGACACCAGCAGATTGACTACCGATTCTTTGGAAGTGTCGTATTCGCGGATGACGGCCAAGATATCTTTGGGTGGCAGTTGCTCCAGCACCACCATCAAGGCACTGTCGCCCTCGGCATCGGCCAACTCCACCAACGCCGATTCGGCGCCCGAAATATCGCCTGCGGCAATTAGGCTTTGGGTTTTGGAGATTAATGCAAGATGTTGGCTCATGGCTCTTCCTCATTCAATACTGTGGGCAGGCTTTATTCCTTGCGGTCAAAGCCTTGTTCGGCCATCCAATCATTGCCGGCTTCTTCGGCAGCGCGGGCTTCTTTTTCTTCCTCAGAATCCTGGTCTTGCCCGTCTTTCTCTTCGTCCTCATCCTCACTAGCAGCGACTGCTGCCGGCGTGTGGTGGAACAAATACTCCATGCCCGCTGCCAGCACCATCAGCGTGTCGCCCGCCGGGTCTTTGCGCAGTTCCTCCGCCAGGCCCAGGGCCCAGGGTTCCAGGCTCACATGCGCTGACAGCGCGGCCCAGTCAGGTAGTTGGCTTGGGTCTTTGGCGACTAACGCGTCCATCAGCGCAGGTTTGCTAAAGCGCATACCCTGGTGGAACACGATGGCCACCATTTCCGGGGCGCTGGCCATCATCTGGCGCAAAAAGGGCAGCTCTTTACGGCGCTGGGAAAGGCGTTGGCGCAAGACGTTTTTGCCTTCGGAGTCAAAGGCCATGTCATTGATTTCCGCTTCGTAGCTGGAACGCAAGTGCGCGAAGTAAGTCGATATTTTCATAAATCGGTGGTCAGCGGCTTTGCAGCAG
>CAMCJY010000050.1 GCA_945875225.1 Comamonas sp. lk
CCAACGACTCCGCATGACTTGCTGGAGCCTTAGGTGACATTGGACAGCTTGGGTAACCCCGTTAAACAGCCATTGAACCGTACAGTAAAACGGCGGTTTAGCCTCGCCATTCATGTTCAACAACAGCCCTTAACATTCCCCCTTATGACTTATTTAGACGCTATCACATGGGACCCCCAGGGCCTGGTGCCTGTTATTGCTCAGGAGCAGGGTAGCAAAGACGTGCTGATGTTTGCCTGGATGAACCGCGAGGCGCTGCAAAAAACCGTGGAGCTGGGCCGCGCGGTGTATTTCAGCCGCTCGCGCAAGAAGCTGTGGCACAAGGGCGAAGAATCCGGCCATGTGCAACTGGTGCACGAAATCCGCATCGACTGTGATGCCGACGTGGTGCTGCTCACCGTCACCCAGCTAGGGCACGATCCCGGCATTGCCTGCCATACCGGGCGCCACAGTTGTTTTTTTAGCATGCTGCAAAACGGGCAATGGCAGCCGGTGGAACCGGTGCTAAAAGACCCCGCAACGATTTACCCTAAAGGCAATTAAATGGACAGTTCGGACAAAGAAATTTCACAAGACGCGCTGGCCCAGTTAGCCGCCATTATCGAGAGCCGCAAAGTCGTACACGGCGGCGACCCGGAGACCAGCTATGTCGCCCGCCTCTTTCATAAAGGGCCCGATGCTTTTTTGAAAAAAATCGGCGAGGAGGCCACCGAGGTGGTGATGGCCGCCAAAGACCTGGACCAGGGCGGCGACAAAGCCAAGCTGGTGGGCGAGGTGGCGGATCTGTGGTTTCACTGCCTGGTGGCCCTGGCGCATTACGGTTTACACCCGTCCGACGTGATCGCCGAGTTGCGCCGGCGCGAAGGCATCAGCGGCATCGAAGAAAAAGCCCTGCGCAAAGCGGTGCAACGCGAAGCGCAGGAGCCCTGATTTAATATTCTGCGGTTTAACAACCGTATTGCTTTGTCTTACCACCATGGCCACCCATTCGCACACCGCCCACGACCCCAATTGCCTGTTTTGCAAAATCGTCGCCAAGCAGATTCCCTCGCGCGCCGTGTATGAGGACGATGATTTTTATGCCTTTCACGACATAGCCCCCTGGGCGCCGGTGCACTTTCTGATCATTCCCAAGCTGCATATCCCGTCTATGGCGCAGGTCGGGCCGGGTGACGCGGCGCTGATGGGCCGTATGATGGCCCTGGTGCCGGTGCTGGCCTTACAGGAAGGCTGCAACCCTTATCCGGATGGGGGCTTTCGCCTGGTAACCAATACCGGCGCACAGGGCGGGCAGGAGGTGCGCCACCTGCATTTCCACGTCATGGGTGGCCCCAGGCCCTGGCTGCGGGGCTGAAAACACGCAAACGGCGCGGGCATATCCTGCGCGACTAGAATTAACGCTCACAAAGGAGAACCGTATGGGTTTGTCAACAACGCACTTGATCATTTTTCTGGTCATCATTGTGGTGATCTTCGGTACCAAAAAACTGCGCAACATAGGCTCGGACCTGGGTGGCGCAGTCAAAGGTTTTAAAGACGGCATGGGTAACAGCGGCGACAAGCCGGCTGAAGCTGCGCCCGCTGCCCCGGCCCAGCAAGTGGCCACTAACCCGCCCTCAGCCAACAAAGACGCTATCGACGTCGAAGCCAAGGCCAAGCACTAAGCCCCGGTCTGTGGGTCTGCCGCCTGAGCATGAGATTTTTTTAAGTGTTTGATATTGGCGTCACTAAGCTCGCCATCATCGGCGGCATTGCTTTGATCGTTATCGGCCCGGAAAAACTTCCCGGCCTGGCGCGCACCTTTGGAACCATGCTGGGCCGGGCTCGGCGCTATGTGGCCGATGTCAAAGAAGAGGTCAACCGCTCCATGGACCTGGACGAGTTGCGCAAAGCGCAGGCCAGCTTGCAGGACGCGGCCCAGGCAGTGCAAAGCTCCATAGACCAAAGCGACGCCGCCATAGAAGCCATAGAAAACAGCCTCGCCGAGGCGAATACCCAGGACGCCAACAGCGAACCCGTACCCTATTACTCCTTCTACCACCCGGTCAAAAAACGCTGGCGCGCCAAGATCGGCGTTACCCCCAAATGGTACAAGGCGCGCACCGGTGTGCGCACGCGGGCGCTTTCTGGTGCGGCCCGTGTGGCGCGCTTTCGGCCACCTAAAGCCCTTTGATGAGCGATAACAAGCCTCCCGACGACGAACTGGCTGGTACCGAGCAGCCTTTTGTACAGCATTTGTTCGAGCTGCGCGACCGCTTGTTGCGTGCTGTTTACGGGGTTGCAGCGATTTTTGCGCTACTTGCCTTTTTCCCCGGCCCGTCCAAGTTGTACGACTATTTGGCGATGCCCTTGGTCAAAGCCTTGCCCGAAGGCTCCAAGATGATTGCGGTGGGCGTGGTGTCGCCATTTCTGGTGCCGATTAAAGTGACCGTGCTGGCCTCGATGGCATTGGCGCTGCCCTGGATCCTGTACCAGTTGTGGGCCTTTGTGGCGCCGGGTTTGTACAAGAATGAAAAAAAGCTCGTGATGCCGCTGGTGGCCGCAAGCACCTTGCTGTTTTACACCGGCGCAGCGTTTTGTTACTTTTTTGTATTCGGCCAGGCCTTCCCGGCGATTCAAAAAATGGCGCCTATGTCGGTGTCCGTGAGCCCGGATATCGAGGCTTACCTGGACTTTGTGGTGACCATGTTTATCGCCTTTGGCGTGGCCTTCGAGGTGCCGATTGTGGTGGTGATTCTGGCGCGTATGGGCGTGGTCACGATCGTGCAGTTGCGCAATTTCCGCAGCTATTTCATTGTCGCAGCGGCCGCGGTGGCTGGCCTGGTGACGCCGCCCGATCCGGTATCCATGATCGCCCTGCTGGTCCCCATGTGTCTGCTCTATGAGCTGGGCATTATTGCGGCCCAAATCTTCATCCGCCATACCCAGGCACCCGAAGAGCCGCCAGCGCCCGAGGGCGCTTCTAACACCGGCAGTTAACGCGGCAGCTTGCCCGGTCTAGGTCGAACACCAGGGGTGATGCTCAGCGCCAGCACGGTTTTCTTGCGTTGAATCTCAACCGAGGCTGGTACACCGGGTTTGAGCACTGCCACGGCGGACAACAAATGCGCTACATCGTCTACCGGTGTTCCGCCAATCGATAGCACCACATCGCCCGGCACCATGCCCGCCTTACCCGCCGGGCCGCCTTGCAGCACCCCCGTGACGGCGACGCCACGCTTGGCCACTATGCCAAAGGCTTCGGCGACTTCAGGTGCCAGCTCATTGGGCTCGATGCCGATCCAGCCCCGCGTGACCTGACCTTCGCGCACAATGCTTTCCAACACCTGCTTGGCGGTAGAAATCGGGATCGCAAAGCCAATGCCCAAGCTACCGCCGGAGCGGGAGTAGATGGCGGTATTTATGCCCAGCAAGCGCCCTTGGCTGTCCACCAAGGCGCCGCCCGAATTGCCGGGGTTGATGGCGGCGTCGGTCTGGATAAAGTTTTCAAAGGTGTTGATGCGCTGGTTGCGCCCCAGCGCGCTGATGATGCCGCTGGTGACAGTTTGGCCTACGCCAAAAGGGTTGCCAATGGCCAGCACCAGGTCGCCCACTTGCGCGTTTTCCGAGTCGCCCAAGACCATAACCGGTAGTTTGTCCAGCTCGATTTTGAGCACCGCCAAGTCGCTGTCCGGGTCGGTGCCAATCACTTTGGCCCGGGTGCGGCGCCGGTCGTTGAGCACGACTTCAATCTGCTGGGCCCCTTCCACCACATGGTTATTGGTCAGCAGGTAGCCGGTGCTACTTACGATCACGCCGCTGCCTATGCCCGAGGACGACTCATCGGGGTCGGCGTCGGGGTCGTGGAAAAAGCGTTCCCAGGGGGGCACCGTATTTTTGTCGCCAGTTTGTCCTTTGCTGACGCTGATGCTGACAACCGCCTGCGCCGCGTTATGCGCGGCAGTGCGAAAGCTACCCAACGGTACTTCGCCCTTGACCAGCGTCGGTGCCTGTACCAAGCCCATCACGCCCGCGCCTTGCGGCGCCAGCCAGGCGGGCTTAAGGGTCAGCACCACAAAATAAGCCGCCAACAGCACGGTGATGCTTTGGGCAAAAAGTAACCAGTAACGCTTCATGAACTTACCCAAAGGCTTGCGCCGGAAAGCGACGCGTAAGTGGCAAATTGTAGGCTTGGCAATGCACAAGCATCCGTCACGTCGCTGTATGCCACCTTTGGCTTGCACACGTGCCCCGGGTGTTTGTCCGAGGCGCAGATAATCTGTCTATAGCGCCCCAGCGGCGCGACTACCCACCCGATGCGCCAGCCCATGAACGAACACCTTACCCTGCTTGCGGCTTTTGACGCCATGTTGGAGCCCCAGCGCTTCAAAGACTATGGGCCTAACGGCTTGCAGGTCGAGGGGCGCCGCCCGGTGCGCAAACTGGTCTCCGGCGTCACCGCCAGCCTGGCGTTGATCGAGGCTGCCATCGCACAGGACGCGGATGCGATTTTTGTCCACCATGGCTTGTTTTGGCGCGGTCATGACGGGCGGGTGACCGGCTGGCTGCGCCAGCGCTTAGCCTTGTTGCTGGCCCATGACATCCACTTATTTGCCTACCACCTTCCTTTGGACGCCCATCCGCAATGGGGCAATAACGCGCAGCTGGGCCAGCACTTGGGTTTCCAAGCCCAATCGCGTTTTGGCGAGCAGGACTTGGGCTGGCTGGGCGTGGCCCAGGGCGGTGAGCTTAGCCATTCCCAGGCACTGGCCGACCATGTGCAGTCCGTGCTGGGCCGTCCGGTGGTGATAGTGGCGGGCAAGACGGGCCCTGTGCAACGCATCGCCTGGTGTACCGGCGGGGCGCAAGGCTATTTCGAGGCGGCGATTGCAGCCGGAGCCGATGCGTTTATCACCGGCGAAATATCTGAGCCCCAGGCGCACTATGCCCGCGAGTGCGGCGTCACTTTTATAGCCTGTGGCCATCACGCCAGCGAACGCTATGGCGCGCCTGCCGTGGCGGGGCAGGTGGCCCAGCAATTAGGCATTGCGCACGCTTTCATTGACGTGGACAACCCGGCCTAAAGGCTCCGACCGTGGCGCAATCGACCTTTCCGGCCAAACCCCTGGCTATCACCATGGGCGATGCGGCAGGCATTGGCCCGGAAATAATTGCTAAGGCCTATGCCGCGCAGGCAGCGCAGATGCAATCTAGTTTCGTGGCCGGTGACGTCCAGGCCATGCGCCGCGCCAGCGCCCTGGTGGCCCAGGGAGCCCAGGGCCTGGCCTGGCCGGTGGTGCAGATCAGCGATCCGCAAGAGGCCCTGCATCTTGCGCCTCGCTGTATTGCGGTTTTGCAAGTCGGCGCGCCTATGCAGCCGGTACCCTACGGCCAGGTCAGCGCGGTGGCGGGCGAGTTTGCCGGCCGCTGTGTGCAATGGGCCGCGCAGCAGGCGCTCGATGGCGCAATCGCTGCCGTGGTGACCGCGCCACTCAACAAACAAAGCCTGTCCGCAGCGGGCCCGCCGTTTGATGGATTTCCCGGCCATACCGAGATCTTGCAGTCGCTGGCCGCGCAGCATGCGGGCTTGCCGGTGGCGCGTTTGCCGGTGCGCATGATGCTGGCCAACGAGCAATTGCGCACCGTGCTGGTCAGCATCCACCTGTCCTTGCGCCAGGCGATCGAGGCCGTGACCGAGGCCGGCGTGCTGGAGACCATACGCATCACCGAGGCCGCCTTGCGCCCAGTGCTGGGCCGCGCGCCGCGCATCGCCGTGGCCGGGCTCAACCCTCATGCGGGCGAGGGCGGTTTGTTTGGCGATGAGGAGCGCAGCATCATCAGCCCGGCGATCGCGGCGGCGCGCGAGAAAGGCTGCGACGCCAGTGGCCCCTGGCCGCCGGACACGATTTTCATGCAAGCGCGTGCCACCGGCGCGAACGCGCGCTTTGACGTGGTGATTGCCATGTACCACGACCAGGGATTGATTCCGGTGAAATATCTGGGGGTGGAGCAGGGCGTGAACCTGACGCTGGGACTGCCCTTTGTGCGCACCAGCCCGGACCACGGCACAGCGTTTGACATTGCTGGCCAGGGCCAGGCCGATGCCTCCAGCCTGCTGGCCGCAGTGCGTATGGCGCGCCAGTGGGTGCGCCCGGCACAGGGCTGAGCGCTTGTGCGACCTCGCCCACGCGTTTGCTGCGCTGCGGCAGGGCAAATCGGGTAACTGACGCTCAGCTACAATGATAAGCTACCTTTTAGTGATTTTTGCTGAGGATTCTCATGAGCGACACCCTCGCCGGTACCCCACCCCAAGACCCGAGCAAACGGACCTGGCTTATTGCCTCTTCCTGTGTAGGCGCAGCCGGTGCCTTGGCCACTGCAGTGCCCTTTGTCAGTTCTTTCCAACCTTCCGAGCGTGCCAAAGCCGCCGGCGCAGCGGTTGAAGTCGATATTTCAGCGGTCAAGCCCGGTGAAAAGCTGACCGTTGAGTGGCGTGGCAAGCCAGTTTGGATCGTACGCCGCACGCCAGAACAGTTGGCGTCACTGGAATCGCTCGATGGTGTATTGGCTGACCCGCAATCGCAGCGTAATCCTGACGAACTCACCCCCAAATACGCCCGCAATCCGGCGCGCTCCATCAAACCTGAGTTTCTGGTGGTGGTCGGTATTTGCAGCCACCTGGGCTGTTCGCCTTCGGACAAGTTTCAAATTGGCGCCCAGCCGTCGCTACCTGATGACTGGAATGGCGGCTTTCTGTGCCCTTGCCACGGCTCGACCTTTGACATGGCTGGCCGCGTCTTCAAAAATAAACCTGCGCCGGACAATCTTGAGGTGCCGCCGCATATGTTCCTCTCCGACAGCAAGTTGCTGATCGGTGAAGACAAACAAGCTTGACCCTACGCCTTCGGAGCAAACCATGGCTGAATTCAAAGAAATTTCCCCCAACGCGCCTGCCGGCGCCAAACTAGGCAACTGGCTAGAAAACCGTTTTCCTTCGGCCTTTGACGCTTACCGCGTTCATCTGTCTGAGTACTACGCGCCCAAAAACTTCAACTTTTTTTATATTTTCGGCGGCTTATCGATACTGGTATTGGTAATCCAGATCGTGACCGGTATCTTCCTGGTCATGCATTACAAGCCTGATGCTGCCCTGGCATTTGGCTCCGTCGAGTACATCATGCGTGATGTGCCTTGGGGTTGGCTGATCCGTTATATGCACTCCACCGGCGCCTCTGCCTTCTTTGTCGTGGTGTACATGCACATGTTTCGCGGCTTGATTTATGGCAGCTACCGCAAGCCGCGTGAGCTGGTCTGGCTGTTTGGTTGCGCTATCTTTTTGTGCCTGATGGCAGAAGCCTTTATGGGCTATCTGCTGCCTTGGGGCCAGATGAGCTACTGGGGCGCGCAAGTGATCGTGAACTTGTTCGCCGCGGTACCATTTATCGGTCCCGACTTGGCGCTGCTGATCCGTGGCGACTACGTGGTGGGCGATGCCACGCTCAACCGTTTCTTCGCCTTCCACGTGATCGCTGTGCCCCTGGTCCTGCTGGGCCTGGTGGTGGCGCATTTGCTGGCATTGCACGATGTGGGTTCCAACAACCCCGATGGCGTTGAAATCAAAGGCCCCAATGCCCCCAAGGACGCTAAAGGCAAACCTCTAGACGGCATTCCATTCCACCCCTACTACACGGTGCACGACATTTTTGCCGTCAGCATGTTCCTGATGGTGTTTACCGCCATCATTTTCTTTGCGCCTGAATTTGGCGGCTACTTCCTTGAGTACAACAACTTCATACCGGCCGATCCGCTCAAGACACCTTTGCATATCGCCCCGGTCTGGTACTTCACCCCGTATTACTCGATGCTGCGTGCGATTACCAGCGAGATGGTCTATGTGCTGATCGCCTGTATCTGGCTGGCCGTGTTCCTGGCTGTGACCCGTGGCAAATTAGCTGCACTGTTCAAAGTCGTCGCCCTCGCTGCGGCGGCTGCGGTCACCGCCATGATGCTCAGCACCGACGCCAAATTTTGGGGCGTGGTGGTCATGGGTGGCGCGGTGGTGATCTTGTTTTTCCTGCCTTGGTTGGACAATTGCGACGTCAAGTCCATTCGCTACCGTCCGGATTGGCATAAGTACATGTACGGTATTTTTGTCATCAACTTTGGCGTCCTGGGATACCTTGGTGTGCTGCCTCCCTCAGAGATTGGTGAGCGCGTGTCCCAAGTCGGCACCTTGTTCTATTTCGGATTCTTCTTGCTAATGCCTTGGTGGAGCAAGATCGGCCAATCCAAACCGGTACCCAGCCGAGTTGTTTTCGCTGCTCATTGAGCTGGAGTTCTTAAAAATGAAAAAACTTGTACTCAGCTTTTTGACCGCGTTTGCCCTGGTCTCTGGTGTGCAGGCCGCCGGCGGCGGCATTGCCTGGGACAAAGCGCCCAACAACCTGAACGACATGGCCTCCTTGCAAAACGGCGCCAAAGTGTTTGTCAACTACTGCCTCAACTGCCACGCCGCGGCTTTCATGCGCTTTAATCGCCTGACGGACATTGGCCTGACCGAGCAGCAGATCAAGGATAACCTTTTGTTCACCACCGACAAAGTGGGTGAGACCATGAAGGTGTCTATGGATCCGCGTCAGGCTAAAGAATGGTTTGGCGGTAACCCGCCGGACCTGACGGTGATAGCGCGTTCGCGCTCGTCGGGCCAAGGCAGCGGTGCCGATTACCTCTACACCTATTTGCGCAGCTACTACCCGGACGAAACCAAGGCGACCGGCTGGAACAACCTGGCATATCCTAACGTCGGCATGCCTCATGTGTTGTGGGAATTGCAGGGTAAGCGCGTTCCGGTGTACGCCAAAGAAGAAGTTCATGGCCACGCGACGGAAGTCTTCAAGGGTTGGGAGCAAGTGAGCCCCGGCAAGATGACGCAATTGGAATACGACCACACCATTGGCGATCTGGTGGGCTATTTGCAGTGGATGTCCGAGCCTTCGCAAAGCAAGCGAGTGCAAATCGGCGTCTGGGTCTTGATCTTCCTGACCGTGATGACCGCGTTCACCTGGCGCCTCAATGTTGCCTTTTGGAAAGACGTGAAGTAATTCAAAGGTGCAATGGGCACTGGTTTGCAAGTCAGACCGGCGCCACGTGTCAGAGTGGGTCTGCAAAGCGCACCCACTCTTTTTAATTTTTAGGAGTCCCCCGCCATGATGGTGCTGTATTCAGGAACAACCTGCCCTTTTTCTCACCGCTGCCGTTTTGTGCTTTTTGAAAAAGGCATGGACTTCGAAATCCGTGACGTGGACTTGTACAACAAGCCCGAAGATATTAATGTTATGAACCCCTACGGGCAGGTGCCGATTTTGGTCGAGCGCGACCTGATTTTGTACGAATCCAACATCATCAATGAGTACGTCGACGAGCGTTTCCCACACCCCCAACTGATGCCCGGTGACCCGGTGGACCGCGCCCGTGTGCGTTTGTTCCTGCTCAATTTCGAGAAAGAATTGTTTGTGCATGTGACGACGCTGGAGTCACGCAGTACCAAAAACAATGACAAAGCTTTGGACAAAGCCCGCGCCCACGTCCGCGACCGCTTGACCCAATTAGCACCGGTATTTCTGAAAAACAAATTCATGATGGGCGAGAACTTCTCGATGCTGGACGTAGCCATCGCACCGCTGTTATGGCGCTTGGAGTATTACGGCATCGATCTGAGCAAAAACGCGGCACCTTTGCTCAAATATGCGGAGCGCATTTTTTCGCGCCCCGCCTATATCGAAGCGCTGACGCCTTCCGAAAAGGTCATGCGCAAATAAGGCCTATTGCAGCAGCCCAAGGAGAGATAGTTGTGTCGCAAAGCCCTGTGGTTAGTTCCACGCGCCCCTACATGGTGCGCGCGATGTACGACTGGTGTGTGGACAACCAGCTGACGCCATTTATCGTGGTGGCCGTGGATGCCAGCGTAC
>CAMCJY010000051.1 GCA_945875225.1 Comamonas sp. lk
TGCTCGGTAGGCTGCAATTGCACCTGAAATTGCCCGCCTTGCATGCCCAGGCCTTGCATGGCCTGGGTGATGGCGATCCCCAGTTTGGGGGCGGCTTGCTGGCGGGCCTTGGAGACCTTGCGCGCCTCGGCCATAAAAGCGGCTTGGGCCTGCTGCGCCTGCGCCAGCAAATGGGCGCTCTCGGCAGCGGCTTCAAGCAGCGCCAGTTCTTGCTTCCAGGCGGCATGCGTGGCGGCCAATTCTTGCGGGCTGCGTTTGTAACGGCGTGCCAGGGACACCCACAGCGCCATACGGGCATCGAGTTCGGCCAATTGCGCCGGGTCTAGTTCGACGCGGCGCTGGTAGGCGCGCAGGCTGTGTACCGCGTCCTCTACCTGCGCGATGGCCGAAGCCAGCACCTCGGCCGGGCCTTGGAAATCGGCATCCAAATGCGTTTGGCTTTGGATCTGCTGCAAGGCGCTGTGCAAGCCGCGCAAAGCCGAGGGCTCATCATCGTTAAGTAGCGCCAAGGCGCTGTGCGCCGCATCGAGCAGGGTTTGCCCATGGGCTAAGCGGCTGTGCGCGGCATTGAGTTCGTCCCATTCATCGAGGCCCGGGTTGAGCTTGTCCACTTCGCCAATCTGCCAGGCCAGGCGCTCGTGATCGCGCTGCAGCAGGTCCTGTGCTTGCAGGGCTTGGTCGTAAGCGGCTTGTGCCGCGCGCCAGCTTTGCCACAAAGAGCTCAATACGCCGGTGGAAATGCGCGCGTAGTCGTCCAGCAGGGCGCGCACTGCGTCGGGCCGGGTGAGGCTTTGCCAGGCGTGCTGGCCATGGATATCGAGTACCTGTTCGCCCACATGGCGCAATTGCTGCGCGGTAGCGGCCAGGCCGTTGATCCAAGCCCGGCTTTTGCCGGTGCGGTCCAGACTGCGGCGCAGCAGCAAGCTGTCCGCACCCTCAAAACCGGCTTCGGCCAGCCAGGGCAGCAAAGCCGCTGGAGTATCAAACTCGGCGCTGACGTCGGTGCGTGGGGCGCCTTCGCGGATCAGTCCCACATCGGCGCGGGCGCCGGTGGCCAGTTGCAAGGCGTCAATCAGGATAGATTTTCCCGCGCCGGTCTCGCCGGTGAGCACGGTAAAACCGGCCTCCAGTTCCAAGTCCAGCGTGGCAACGATGACAAAGTCGCGCAGCGCAATGCGTTTGAGGCCCACCGCTTAACTCCCCCCCTCGTTCCAGTGCAGCTTGTGGCGCAGCGTGTCAAAGTAAGTCCAGCCCTTGGGATGCAAAAAGCGCACGCTGTGCTCTGAGCGGCGCACCACAATGCGGTCACCGTGCATCAAAGTGGCCAGGGACTGCATATCAAAGTTGGCGCTGGCGTCGCGCCCGGAGACAATTTCGATAGCGATTTCACTGGTATGCGACAGCACAATGGGCCGGTTGGACAAGGTGTGCGGCGCAATGGGCACCAACACCCAGCCCGGCGTGGAGGGGTGCAGCATCGGCCCGCCGGCCGACAAGGCGTAGGCGGTCGAGCCGGTAGGCGTGGCGATGATCAGTCCGTCGGCGCGCTGGTTGGCCACGAAATGGCCATCGACCTCGACCCGTAACTCCACCATGCCCGAAGTCGCGCCCCGGTTGACCACCACATCGTTCATCGCCAGCGCAGAAAACATACATTGCCCGCCGCGCATCACCTGGGCCTGCATCAGGCTGCGGTCATCGATTTCGTACTCACCGGCCAGCATGGGGCCCAGGGTTTCGGCATAGCGGTCTAGCGCAATGTCGGTGATAAAGCCCAAACGCCCTTGGTTGATACCGATCAGCGGCACCTGAAAAGGCGCTAGTCTGCGCCCCACCCCGAGCATGGTGCCATCACCACCGACCACCAGGCACAAGCCGCAGTGACCCCCAATGGCTTCAATATCCATCACCGCATAGCCGCTTAGGCCCAGCTTGGCGGCAGTATCGGTCTCCAGCGCCACCTCGCAACCCTGGTCCGTCAGGAAATGGGCGATCCCGTCCAGCGTGGCGCGCGCGGCGGCTATCGCAGCTGGAGCGTGGCTGGACAGGTATTTGCCGGTGATAGCAACCTGGCGGAACTGCGGGTTCAGGCGGGGATTCATGGGCAAATTACATCACTAAAATGTTTTGATGCTCGATGATCGCTCCAAGTTATTACTCAAAGCGCTGGTTGAACGCTATATCGCCGATGGGCAACCGGTGGGTAGCCGCACCTTGTCCAAAGCATCCGGACTGGAATTGTCGCCCGCGACCATCCGCAATGTGATGTCGGACCTGGAGGACCTGGGCCTGATTGTCAGCCCGCATACCTCCGCCGGACGCGTACCTACCACGCGCGGCTACCGGCTGTTTGTGGACACCATGCTCACGGTGCAGCCGCAGCAATTTGCGTCCCACAGCTTGGCGCCGGACCAGCCGCAGAAAGTTATCTCCAACGCCGCCAACCTTTTGTCCAATTTATCGCAATTTGTGGGCGTGGTGATGGCGCCGCGGCGCACCAACGCTTTTCGGCATATGGAGTTTTTGCGTCTGTCCGATCGGCGCATTCTGGTGATCATCGTTTCGGCCGATGGCGATGTGCAAAACCGCATCATCTTTACCGAAGTCGATTATTCGCAGTCGCAATTGATCGAAGCGGCGAATTTTTTGAACAGCCACTATGTGGGCCTGGACATCGAGGAAGTGCGCAGCCGCTTGCAAAACGAAGTGGAAAGCCTGCGCTCGGAGATCGCCACCCTGATGGCCGCTGCGGTCAACGTCAATTCCGAAGCGGTGGCGCAAGAGCAGGACGAGGTGGTGATTTCCGGAGAGCGCAATTTGCTCAAGCTCAGCGACTTTTCCAATGACATGGGCAATTTGCGCCGCGCTTTTGAGTTGTTTGAGCAAAAAGCCCAAATCATGCGCTTGCTGGACTTTGCCGACCGGGCCGCCGGGGTGCGCATTTACATTGGCGGCGAAAGCCAGATCGTGCCCTTTGAAGAGTTGTCGGTGGTGAGCGCAGCCTACGAAGTGGACGGCAAGGTGGTGGGCACGCTGGGCGTGATCGGTCCCACGCGCATGGCCTATGACCGCATGATCCAGATCGTGGACATTACGGCCAAGCTGGTGAGCAATGCGCTGAGCCACCACAAACAAATTTAGCCCCGGCGCAAGCTGCGCGTCAGGCCTGCACTCAAGCACTTTTGAGCGTTCGACGGTACTGCATGGCTTCGGCGACATGGCCCAGCGCGGTGATGTCGGAACCGGCCAGATCGGCAATCGTGCGCGCGATCTTGAGGGTGCGATGGGTGCCGCGCGCGGACCAACCGAGTTGCTGCGCTGCACTTTGTAAAAACTTAGCTGCTGCCGATTCCAAATGCACATGCTGGTCGATTTCCTGCCCAACTAAGGCCTGGTTATTTTTGCCCTGCCTGTCTTGCGCCCGCGCATAGGCCTGGTTGCAGCGCACGCGGATGCTGTGCGTGGCCTCGCCAGCAGCGGCTTGCAGCAAATCTTCGCTGGCCAGCGCCGGCACTTCTACATGCAAGTCGATGCGGTCCATGAGCGGGCCGCTGAGCTTGCCCTGGTAGCGGCTAATTTGGTCTGGCGTGCAGCGGCAATTGCGACCCGGCGCTCCCCAATAGCCGCAGGGGCAGGGATTCATGGCAGCGATCAGCTGAAAGCGTGCCGGAAACTCGGCCCGCCGGGTGGCACGGGCGATGGTGATGCTGCCGGTTTCCAAAGGCTCGCGCAGGGCTTCGAGCGCTTGGCGCGGAAACTCGGGCAACTCATCCAAAAACAAAACGCCGTGATGCGCCAGCGATATTTCACCTGGGCGCGGCGGTGACCCGCCGCCGACCAGGGCCACCGCGCTGGCCGAATGGTGCGGGCTGCAGGTAGGCCGCTGGCCCCAGCGGCGGATATCAAAACGCCCGCTCAGGCTGGCAATGGCGGCGCTTTCCAAGGCTTGGTCGGTATCCATGGGCGGTAGCAATCCCGCAAAACGCTGAGCCAGCATGGATTTACCGGCGCCGGGCGGCCCCACGAGCAGCAGGCTGTGCCCGCCGGCAGCGGCAATTTCCAGCGCCCGCTTGGCGGCCAACTGGCCTTTGACGTCGGCCATATCCGGCAACTCAGAGGCACCGCCGGGACTGGCACCTTGTACGCGAACCCAGCCCTCTTCAACCGTACTGCTGCCCGCTTCGGCGACGGGAGGCTGGGTACCTTCAGGCATAAATTGGCGTACCACATCGATGAGGCTACGCGCCATATAGACCTGCGCGCCCGGCACCAGCGACGCCTCCTGGGCGCTGCCCGGCGGCAGCACCAGGCTGGTGTGCACCTTGGCCTGGTGCAGGGCCAGGGCCATGGCCAGCGCGCCGCGCACCGGACGCAGCCCGCCCGAGAGCGATAGCTCACCAGCAAATTCGTATTCAGCCAGCCGGTACGCTTCGATTTGTCCGCTCGCGGCCAAAATGCCCAGGGCAATGGGCAAATCTAGGCGCCCAGAGTCTTTGGGCAAGTCTGCCGGGGCCAGGTTGACAGTGATGCGCTTGTTGTGGGGAAACTCCAAACCGCTGTTTTGGATGGCGCAGCGCACCCGCTCGCGCGCCTCTTTCACCTCCACATCGGCCAAGCCCACCAGCGTGAAGCTGGGGAGGCCATTGGCCATATGCACTTCGACGGTGACTTGCACCGCCTCCAAACCGAGCAATGCGCGGCTTTGTACCAAAGATAGACCCATATCGACTCCCTGAAACAGTGCGCTGTTTTTGCGCCGGATTTAAGCGTTTGCACCAAGCAGGTGCATACTGTGTTTTTTCACAGTCATATTAGCGCAATTAGGGCATGCAAAAAAGCGCTTGTCGCACCAAGACCACAATTTTTTGCAATTGAACTTGGCACGCCTTCTGCTAAATGCCTTGGTCTCCCGATTCCGCGGAGCAGCGGCGCAGCCCTTGCGTTCGCTATCAACTTTTGAAAAGCTGAGGTGCACACATGAAGTTAGTTACCGCCATCATCAAACCCTTCAAGCTCGATGAGGTCCGTGAGGCTTTGTCGGCTATCGGGGTGCAGGGCATCACCGTCACCGAGGTCAAAGGTTTTGGCCGCCAGAAAGGCCATACCGAGTTGTACCGCGGCGCTGAGTACGTGGTGGACTTTTTGCCCAAGGTGAAGATCGAAGCCGCGATTGATTCGGCATTGTTAGACCGCGCGATCGAAGCCATCGAAGGCGCAGCACGCACCGGAAAAATCGGTGACGGCAAAGTATTTGTGTATGACTTGGAACAAGTCGTTCGTATTCGTACCGGCGAAACCGGCAAAGACGCGCTCTAACTCCAAGCACCTAAAAAGGAATACCACCATGAAAAAGTTTTTGATCTCTCTGGCGCTGGGTTTAGGCCTGCTGAGCGTCGGCTCCTTCGCGTTGGCCGAAGACCCACCTGCAGCGCCTGCGGCAAGCGCTTCTGAAGCTGCGCCCGCAGCAGCAGAAGCAGCACCGGCAGCCGCCGCTGCCGCACCCGCAGCACCCGTTGTAAACAAAGGTGATACCACTTGGATGATGGTTTCCACTTTGCTGGTGATCATGATGGCAGTCCCCGGGCTGGCTTTGTTCTACGGCGGCTTGGTACGCAGCAAAAACATGCTTTCAGTGCTCATGCAAGTGATGGTGACCTTCTCGCTCATCGTCGTGCTGTGGTTTATTTATGGCTACAGCATTGCATTTACCGAAGGGGGCGCCTTCTTCGGCGGCTTTGACCGGGTGATGATGAAAGGCGTTTGGGATAACGCTGCCGGCACTTTCGCACCGGCAGCGACTTTTAGCAAAGGCGTGTACATCCCCGAGATCGTGTTCGCGGCGTTTCAGGCTAGCTTTGCAGCCATTACCTGCACGCTGATCGTTGGCTCGTTTGCCGAGCGCATCAAATTCTCCGCCGTGCTGTTGTTCAGCGCCCTGTGGTTCACCTTCAGCTACGCACCGATTGCCCACATGGTGTGGTTCTGGATGGGACCTGACGCTTACGCCAGCAAAGAGGTAGTGGAAGCAATGAACGCCAAAGCTGGCTTCCTGTGGCAAATGGGCGCGCTGGACTTTGCTGGCGGTACGGTGGTCCACATCAACGCCGCGGTGGCCGGTTTGGTGGGTGCCTACATGGTCGGCAAGCGCATCGGCTATGGCAAAGAAGCCATGGCTCCGCACAGCCTGACTTTGACCATGTTGGGCGCCGCGCTGCTGTGGGTGGGCTGGTTTGGTTTCAATGCCGGCTCGGCGCTGGAAGCCAATGGTTTTGCTGCCCTGGCCTTTATTAACACCTTTGGTGCCGCCGCTGCTGCTGTGTTGGGGTGGTGCATCGGCGAAACGATGATGCGCGGCAAAGCTTCGATGCTCGGCGCTGCGTCGGGCGCGGTGGCCGGCTTGGTCGCCATCACTCCCGCTTGCGGCAATGTGGGCATCGGTGGCGCTTTGATCATCGGCTTCCTGTCGGGCTTTGCTGGTCTGTGGGGTGTTAATGGCCTGAAGAAAATGCTGGGCGCGGATGACACGCTAGACGTGTTTGGCATACATGGTGTGTGTGGCATCTTGGGCGCGCTCTTGACCGGCGTGTTCAACTCGCCCGCCCTGGGTGGCCCCGGCTTTGTCGCTGACTGGGTAACGGCAACGAGCATCGCCGCTGCCGACTATTCGATTGCAGCCCAAGTGCTGGTACAAGCCAAGGCGGTGGGCGTCACCATCCTCTGGTCTGGCATTGTGTCGCTGATCGCTTTCAAAATCGTGGACATGACTATCGGTCTGCGGGTTAGCCAAGAAGACGAGCGCGAAGGTCTGGACATCACCTCGCACGGCGAGAGTGCTTACGGCCGCTAAGCACCGGGTAGCGTAGGCTGCCCTTCAAGCCCTCGGCAGCTTTCGCTGCCCCAAAAGCCCCGCATCTTGTGTGCGGGGCTTTTTTTTGTGCGCCAGCCAAGGCTTCAAAGCCGCAAGTCAAGCCGGTGACAATCGCAGCCATCCGCAAACGCCTCTTGAAAGAGACCACGATGACAAGCACACTGCGCCTAGCCGATTGGTCCTGCCTGCACCCAAGGCCCTATGAACTGGGCGAATCGCCGTTCTGGCATCCGCAGGAATCGCGCTTGTACTGGGTGGATATTCCGGGCAAAAAAATTCTGCGCGCCAGCGCCGACGGCAGTCGCTTGCAGAGCTGGGACATGCCCAGCGAGCCCGGCTGCATCGCCCCGGCAGCCCAGGGCGGACTGGTGATTGCGCTGCGACACGGCGTGTTTCGGGCGCAGTCTTGGGGCGACACTTTGGAACATCGGGTCACCTTGCCTTATGACACGCTAACCGTGCGCGCCAACGACGGCAAGTGCGATGCCTCGGGGCGCTTTTGGGTCGGGACGATTGACGAGACCAAAGCCCACGACGCGGCAGCGCTGTATTGCATTGATGCGCGAAGCGGCACGCCCCTCGTGCGCACCATGGCCGAGGGCGCATTAACCGGCAACGGCATGGGCTGGAGTCTGGACGGACGCAGCGCCTATTGGGCCGATACCCCGCGCCATCTGGTGCACGGCTGGGACTATGAACCCGCTAGCAATACGCTCAGCGCACACCGAACCCACCTGCAATTTAGCCCCAAGCCCGCCGATTGGGTGAGTGGCGACGTCCGTTACCAGGGCCGGCCCGACGGCGCTGCTGTGGACAGCCAGGGCAACTACTGGCTGGCGATGTTTGAAGGGGCGCGTATTTGCTGCTTCTCGCCCGAAGGCCAATTGCTTGTCAGCTACGCCACCCCGGCGCAGTGCCCGACCATGCCTTGCTTTGGCGGCGAGGATTTGAAAACCTTGTTCATCACCAGTGCGCGCCATGGTCGCAAATCTGACGAACTGGAGCGCTACCCTGACTCAGGCTGCGTGTTTTCCATGCGCGTGGAAGTGCCCGGTTTGCCGGTACATTTTTTCGCGGATTGACGCAAGGTGCGGGCCCTACGCCGCCTTCGGCTTCCAGAGGCCTCAAGGGCGGCGCGGTAGCCCAAGTGTTTGCTACTGAAGTTGACATGCAGAATCATGGTATGTATCATGAGGCATATCAACAAAGCTAGGGAGCATTCAATGCAAGCAACTGCCAAAATTTTTACCACGGGTCGCAGTCAGGCTGTGCGTTTGCCTCTGGAATTCCGGTTCGATGTGGCGCAGGTGTTTATCCGTCATGACCCTGCCACAGGGGATGTAGTGCTCTCGCGAAAACCCAGCAACTGGCAGGGCTTGATGGATGCGGTCGCCTTGAATGCGGGTGAAGATCTAGGTTTTGAACGGCACCAGAGGCAAGCTAGGCGCGATCCATTTGCCCAAACCAAGCCATGAATCCCACCTATTTGCTCGATACCAATGTGGTCAGCCACATCATGCAAGGACGGGACAAAGAATTGCTGACCCGCTTGGAAAAATTACCGGTGGGACAGGTGGCCCTATCCAGCGTTACCTTGGCGGAGATCGAATACGGTATACACCGCCGAGCGCAATCAGCCAAGCTCCGGCAGGCGCTGCAGCAAGTATTGCTGCACATGGATGTCTTGGCCTGGGACGCGCAAGCCGCCACATGCTATGGTGAATTGTGCAGTTCGCTAGAGGCGCAAGGCATTAGCTTGAGCGACTTTGACATGATGATTGCTGCCCACGCGGTTTCGAGAAAAGCGATTTTGGTCAGCCGGGACAAGGCATTTACACACATCCCCGAGCAGCTCCTCAGCATTGAAATTTGGTAAAGCCGAAGCTTTACAGCCTTGCCCGGATTGAGGCTGCGTGTTTTCTATGCGGGTAGGTGTGCCCGGTTTGCCGGTGCATTTTTTCGCGGACTAAGGTTCGCTTACCGGCGCTGCGCCAGCAGCAGCAGCGCCGCTTCCAGCGCCTCTGGCGTATCCACATCATGAATGCAACCGGCATCTTCCACCGCAAGGGCATACGGCGTGTTTGCTTGCAACACCGCACGCGCGCCCTGGTCACCGGTCAAGGCCATTAAAGCCGGGCCACAGGTAGCGGCAAACCCCACAGGGTGGCCGCGCTGGCCTTGGTACACCGGCTGCACTACCGTGTGGCTGGTCAAGGCCTGGGCCACGGCGCGTAAGGTAGCGGGCTGCACCAAAGGCAAATCAGCCGGCAATATCAACCAGCCTGCAACTTGGGCACAAGCGCGCACGCCGGTGGCGATGCTGTCGCCCATGCCCGGCTGATCAATGTGGGCGGTGTGCGCGGCTTCGACCACATGAAATGGCAGGCCGCTGGCTTGAACCGCTGCGATGGTGTGTTCGCGCACGCTAAGCGTGCCTAAATGCGCTTGCAGTTTGTCCAGACCACCGGTGGCGGCGCGAAAACGCGCGCTGCGGCCGGCGGCCAGGATGATGACGGTGGGCATCGCTTTGGGCATGAAGAAGGGCCAACTCGCTTAAAAGCCGGGAAAATCCTGCATTTACCCCCATTTTGACCCGCAACAGCCTAGGGCGTGTTCTTTGCCAAGATTTCAACCAAGCCGCATTCAAAAAAATCACGGTGCCAATGCGCCGCGCCGCTACCATCGCACGCATGCCCGATTATTCGCAAGCCCTGGACGTCATCGTTCAGCGCATCGCCCAT
>CAMCJY010000052.1 GCA_945875225.1 Comamonas sp. lk
TACTCGACGTGGGCGGTGTTGATCGTGATGCCGCGCGCTTTTTCTTCCGGAGCGGCATCAATTTGGTCATAGGCCTTGGCTTCACCACCAAATTTAGCCGACAAGATTGTCGTGATCGCCGCTGTCAGCGTAGTTTTGCCATGGTCCACATGGCCGATGGTGCCTACGTTGACGTGGGGCTTGGTACGCGCAAATTTTTCTTTTCCCATTTTCAGACTCCGAAAAGTAATGAGGTCAAACTACAAAAAACCTGTCCATCGTCAGTGACCGTCTTGATGGACCAACCATAAAACCCTGGTGCCCATTGCGGGAATCGGACCCGCGACCTCTCCCTTACCAAGGGAGTGCTCTACCACTGAGCCAAATGGGCGCAAACGCCGGCAACCGCTGGCGATTTTTTTTCAAACTTCAACAAGGGCGCTGCGTGCAACGCCCGGCATTCCATGGAGCGGGGTAGGAGAATCGAACTCCTCGCTTTAGCTTGGAAGGCTAAGGTATTACCACTATACGAACCCCGCACAGAGCAAGCACTGGTGGAGAGGGCTGGATTCGAACCAGCGTACTCGTAAGAGGGCAGATTTACAGTCTGCTGCCATTAACCACTCGGCCACCTCTCCAAACGTGAGCCCGCGATTATGCCACGGTATCACCTCAATGGACAAGCCAAGCCCTTAAACCAACGCGCGGGCGCACCCCCTCAGGTTTGCTCGTGTTCCGCGCACCATTTTTGTGCACGAGAGAAGTGGCCGCAGCCAATAAATGGCACTGGACCGCGCAGCGCGGACAAAGGCGAGGGGTGGTTAGCGCTCAGCACCAGGTGGCGGCTTTCATCGATCAGACTGCGTTTTTTTTGTGCTGCAGCACCCCAGAGCATAAAAACGACGTGCGGGGGGCTGGTAGATAGCTGCGCGATCAGGGCGTCCGTCAGGGCTTCCCAGCCTTTTCCTTGGTGACTGTTGGCTAAACCTTGCTCTACTGTCAGGCAGGTATTCAGGAGCAAAGTGCCTTGTTGCGCCCACGCAACAAGGCTGCCGCCGGGCACCGGCATGGCCGGCCAGGCTTCGCCCAAGTCACGCTGGCGCTCTTTGAAAATATTGCGCAAGGAAGGCGGCAGCGCCTGGCCTGGTGCGACGGAAAAGGCCAAGCCCTCAGCCTGGCCGCGTCCGTGGTAAGGATCCTGACCCAGAATGACGGTGTGCACCGCATGCAAAGGCGTTAGCGCCAAAGCCCGCAAAGGCTGTGGCGGAAATATCACCGCGCCTTCGCTTATACGCCGCTCCAGAAAAGCGAGTAGCGCCACGCCTTCGGCGCCCTTGAAAAAGCGATCAACCACCGGGCGCCAGTCCGTAGCAACCGGCCAGTCACCCGGGTCGGAGGTTTGCAAATACGCCTTAGCGGCTGCCCCGGGGAATAACTCCACGCCCTCAACCGAACAAGGCGGCCAGGGCCAGGCCGGGATCGGGTGCACGCATAAAGGCTTCGCCCACCAAAAACGCATTCACGCCAGCGGCGCCCATGCGCAGCACATCGTCGCGCTGCAAGATGCCGCTTTCGGTCACCACCAGTCGGTCGGCGGGCACCAGGGCGCGCAGCTGCAAGGTGGTGTCCAGCGAGACTTCAAAGGTTTTGAGATTGCGGTTGTTGATGCCAATCAGCCGCGTTTTAAGCCGCAATGCGCGCTCCATTTCCGGCTGGTCATGCACTTCCACGAGCACAGCCATGTCTAGACTGCGGGCGATGGCTTCGAAATCCTGCATTTGCGCATCGCTCAGGCAGGCGGCGATCAAGAGCACGCAATCGGCACCCATGGCGCGTGACTCGTAAATTTGGTAGGCATCGACCATGAAATCTTTGCGCAGCACCGGTAGGTGGCAGGAGGCGCGGGCTTGCTTGAGGTAGTCCACGCTGCCCTGAAAAAACTGTACATCGGTGAGCACCGACAAGCAGGCCGCTCCATGCTCGGCATAGCTTTGGGCAATGTCGGCGGGAATAAAGTCTTCACGCAACACGCCTTTGGACGGGCTGGCCTTTTTCACTTCGGCAATCACGCCCGGTTTGCCCGCAGCCATTTTTGCGCGCAGGCTGCCTTCAAAGTCGCGGGTGAGTACCCGCGAGTGCGCGTCGGCACGCACCGCCTCCAGTGGCTTTCGTTTTTGCGCTGCGTCGATCTCTTCGCGTTTGACCGCTACGATCTTGTCCAGAATGTCACTCATGGGTACTTTCGCGCAGCCGTGGCCGCAATAGGGTTCGATGCAAGCATGGCCTTACTGCGCCGACTTAAGCGCCGACCACCTCAAAGGTTTTGGAAAACGCGACGAGGGCCTGCATTTTCGCCTTGGCCTGACCCGAAGCAATGACCGCGCGGGCCAGCTCAATACCTTCGGCCATCGTGTTAGTCACATTCGCTGCATACAAAGCGACACCCGCATTGAGGGCCACGATATCACGTGCCGCGCCGGGCTGGTTGTCCAGCACAGACATCATCATGGCCATGGACTCCTGCGCGGTTTCCACCCGCAGAGCACGGTTACTGGCCATGACCAGGTCAAAGTCTTCTGGGTGAATTTCGTACTCGGTGATCTGCCCGTTGCGTAGTTCGCCGACCAGGGTGGCTGCGCCCAGGCTCACTTCATCCAGGCCGTCGCGGCCATAGACCACCACCGCATGCTCGGCGCCTAGACGCTCCAAGGCGCGCACCTGAATACCGACCAAATCGGCGTGGAAAACGCCCATCAGGATATGGGGCGCAGAGGCCGGGTTGGTGAGCGGCCCCAGGATGTTGAATATGGTTTTAATACCTAGCTCGCGGCGCACCGGGCCGACGTTTTTCATCGCCGGATGGTGATTGGGCGCAAACATAAAGCCGACGCCGTGGGTCTCTATGCATTGGGTAATGGCGGCGGGAGGCAAATTGATGTTAAGGCCCAGCGCTTCGAGCACATCGGCGCTCCCGCTTTTGCTGCTGACGCTGCGCCCGCCGTGTTTACTGACTTTGGCCCCCGCAGCGGCAGCCACAAACATGGAACAGGTGGAGATGTTGAAGGTGTGCGAGCCATCGCCGCCCGTGCCCACGATGTCCACCAAATGTTTTTTGTCCGCCACCTCCACCTTGGTGGAAAACTCGCGCATCACCTGGGCCGCTGCAGTAATTTCACCTATCGTTTCTTTTTTCACACGCAAGCCGGTAATCAGCGCTGCCATCATGACCGGCGACATGTCGCCCGACATGATTTGGCGCATCAAGTGCAGCATTTCGTCATGGAATATCTCGCGGTGTTCGATGGTGCGCTGCAAGGCTTCCTGCGGCGTGATTTTGGTGGGAACTGCGGGGATGGGGGACATCGTAAAACTCCTAAGACGAAGAAGGCGCATCGGATAGCGCCAGTTGAATACCAAAAGCCATAAACATGCAGGCCGCTACACCATCCAGCACGCGCAAGGCCGACTGCAACAGCGCGACGCGGCGCGCCATCCAAGCAGCGCCCCAGGCATAAGCGCTACTCACCAGTAAACCATTGACCGTGAACAAAATGCCCAGGGCCCAAAAGTACAGCGGCTTATCGGCGGTATCGGCTGGAATGAACTGCGGCACAAAGGCTAGAAAGAACAGTGCCACCTTGGGGTTGAGCACATTGGTGCCAAAGCCCTGCAAGAAAACACTGCGCGCACTGATCATGGGCTGCACTAAAGCGTCGGCAAAAAAAGACTGCGGTACGGGCGCCAGCGCAGAACGCAAAAGGCTCCAAGCGACGTACAAAAGATAGACCGCACCAAGCCACTTGAGCATGGCAAAAGCCTGGCTGGAACCTGCTAGCAAGGCACTGAGACCCCAAGCCCCCGCGCTCACATGCACCAGGCAACCCGCCGCCACGCCCAATCCGGCAAAGCAGCCAGCGCGTGCGCCACTGCGCAGAGCATGGCGCACCACCAGCAAAACATCAGGCCCGGGCGTCAGGTTGAGCACAATGCCCGCCAGTGCGAACAAAATAAGGTGATGGCTTTGCATGGTGCGAAGCGTGGGCGCTGCGGTATCAAGCCTTAAAGAAACTGCGGATGGCCCCAATGGCTTTTTCCACCCCTGCGCCATCCACATCCAGATGGGTGACAAAGCGCAAGCGGTAGAGGCCGGTGGCGCGCACGCCGCTTGCTTGCAAGTGGGCCATCAAGGCCGCCGACTGCTGGCGCGCTGCGCCTTGCAAATCCACAAAAACAATATTGGTCTGCGGCGCTTCTACCGCCAGGGTTTCCACCTCCTGCAGGCCTTGGGCCAGGCGGTTTGCCAAAGCATGATCCTCGGACAGGCGTTCGATATGGTGGTCCAGCGCATACAGGGCCGCCGCGGCCAGTACGCCGGACTGGCGCATGCCGCCGCCGAGCATTTTGCGTACCCGGTGCGCCCGGCCAATGAATGCCCGGCTACCGCACAAAGCCGAGCCGACCGGTGCGCCCAAGCCCTTGCTAAAACACACCGACACACTGTCAAAACACTGCCCGATACGACGCAGCTCTAATTGCGCCGTGCTACCAAGCGCCGCCGCTTGCGCCACGGCGGCATTGAACAAGCGCGCGCCGTCCAGGTGGCGGTACAAGCCCTTGTCCTGCGCTAGCTTGGTGGCCGTTTGCACATAGTCGAAAGGCAGTAACTTGCCACCCAGGGTGTTTTCAAGACACAGCAGGCGCGACTTGGCAAAGTGCGCGTCATCGGGTTTGATGGCGTCTTCAATCTCCTGCAAATCCAAGCTGCCGTCGCTTTGGTTGTGCAAGGGCTGCGGCTGCACGCTGCCCAAGACGGCGGCACCGCCGCCTTCCCAGCGGTAGCAATGCGCTAACTGGCCGACAATATATTCATCGCCGCGCTCGCAATGGGCCATGATGCCGCACAAATTGCTTTGGGTCCCAGTGGGCACAAACAGCGCAGCCTCAAAGCCAAGCATGCCAGCAATGCGCTCCTGCAAGGCATTCACTGTGGGGTCGTCGGCGAACACATCATCGCCCAAAGGCGCGGACATCATGGCGGCGCGCATTGCGGCGGTAGGCTGGGTCACCGTGTCGCTGCGCAAATCAACTAAGGTGGTCATGCTAAAAGCGTCCTGATGGTGGTTCAAAGGCCGGCAATCTTATCGGAGGGGCTCAGAGCAGGTGCTACTGCAAAAAATTGCGCAACATCGCATGGCCGTGCTCGGTGAGTATGCTTTCCGGATGGAATTGCACGCCTTCCATGCGTACCTCCGCCGCCAACCCGGTGTGACGCACACCCATGATTTCGCCATCCTCCGTCCAGGCCGTCACCGCCAACTCTTTGGGACAGGTCGCACGGTCGATCGCCAGCGAGTGGTAACGGTTCACGGTAAAGCTCACTGGCAGACCGGCAAACACGCCCTCACCGGTAGTCTGTATAACACTGGTTTTGCCATGCATCAGTTGCCGCGCGCGCACAATATTTCCGCCCAGCGCTGCGCCTATGCTTTGGTGACCCAGACACACGCCCAAAATAGGCAACTTACCCATGAAATGTTGAATCGCCGCCACCGAAATACCGGCCTGCGCCGGGGAGCAAGGACCTGGCGAAATCACCAAACGGTCTGGCGCGTTATCCGCGATGCCTTGCAGGGTGATTTCATCGTTGCGAAACACTTGCACCTTTGCACCCAGTTCGCCAAGGTACTGCACGATGTTGTAGGTGAAGCTGTCGTAGTTATCGATCATCAGTACTTTCATGGTGCCACTCCTTGGCGTAGGCGCAAAAATTCTTGTTCCTCAAAAGCAATCGATTGCTCGATAAGCGCCTGGTAGGCTGCCTGCGCGATCTGTGGCGGGAAACCCTGCGCCTGCATGGCCTGGCCCACGCGCTGGACGATGTACTGCACACGCTCGTTATCACGCACCTGGTGCTGGTGCTGTTTGATACGCGCAGCCTGCGTCATATAGCTGGTACGCTGGGCCAACAGCGCCACAATTTGCACATCCAAATCGTCAATGCATTGGCGCACTTGCGCCATGGTGCTGCACGTAGTAGGGCCCGTGTTTTGCATCGCTTCCATTACAAACCCTCCAATCCGGATTCGACTAGCTCGGCCGCGCGCAGCAAGGCGCAGGCTTTGTGCTCGGTTTCGGCCCATTCCATTTCAGGCACGCTGTCGGCCACAACGCCAGCGGCCGCCTGCACATACAAGGTCTGGTTTTTGATGATGCCAGTGCGTATGGCAATGGCCACGTCCATGTCGCCGGCATAACTCAGGTAGCCGCAGGCACCGCCGTAAATACCGCGTTTTACCGGCTCGAGCTGGTCAATCACCTCCATGGCGTGTACTTTGGGCGCGCCAGTCAGAGTACCTGCAGGGAAGCTTGCCTTGAGCACATCCATGCTGCGCATGCCCGGCAACAAGCTGCCCTCCACATTGCTCACGATATGCATCACATGGCTGTAACGCTCCACGCAAAATGCATCAGTCACTTTGACGCTGCCGGTCTGCGCAATGCGTCCTATGTCGTTGCGCGCCAGGTCAATCAACATGACATGTTCGGCGCGCTCTTTGGGGTCGTTCACCAATTCTTCTTCCGCCGCTTTGTCCAGTTCGGGCGTGGCGCCGCGCGGGCGCGTCCCCGCCAGCGGGCGGATGGTTACTTTGGTCTGGCCCTCGGCAATTTCCTGGCGCACCAAAATTTCCGGGCTGGCGCCGATCACATAAAAATCCGGCGCACCGTCCGCCGTGGCGCCGCTGAAGTTGTAGTAATACATATAAGGGCTGGGATTGAGTGAGCGCAAGGCGCGGTACAAACTCAACGGCGACTGGGTGTATTTTTTCTTGATACGCTGGCCAACTTGCACTTGCATGAAGTCGCCGCCGGCAATCAATTCCTTGGCCCGTACCACCGCAGCCAGATAGTCCTCTTTGGAAAAATCACGCACCGCTGCTTGCGGCGGGCTGGGCACCACTGCCGGTATCTGCACCGCTTGCGCCAACTTGGCTTTGAGTGCGGCCAGGCGCGCGCTGCCTTGCACATAGGCATCGGGCACAGCAGGGTCCACATAGACCATAAGGTGCAATTTGCCCGACAGGTTGTCAATCACCGCCAGCTCTTCGCATTGCAAGAGCAAAATGTCGGGGCAGCCGATTTCATCGGGCGGGCAACTGGCTTCTAACTTCTTCTCGATATAGCGCACCGCGTCGTAACCGAAGTAGCCGGCCAAGCCACCGCAAAAACGCGGCATGCCCGGCCGCAGCGCCACTTTGAAGCGCTGCTGGTAAGCGGCAATAAAGTCCAAGGGATTGCCCGCTACGCTTTCCACGACCACGCCATCGCTGAGCACTTCGGTCTTTGCCGCTGCGCCAAAACCACTGCTGCGCAAGAGGGTGCGCGCGGGCAAGCCAATAAAACTAAAGCGCCCAAAACGCTCGGCGCCCACCACCGACTCCAGCAAAAAACTGTAGGGCGCGTCACCGGTCAATTTCAGATAAAGCGAAAGCGGCGTTTCCAGGTCGGCAAAAGCCTGAACCGTTAAGGGAATGCGATTAAATCCCTGGCGTGCCAGGGCATAAAACTCTTCTTTGGTCGTCACAATGATTCACCTTCCCGAATACTTAGGTACAGCGCGGCCCGGACGTGGTATTTGCCACAAACGCTGGAAAAAGGCGCTGGCCGCAAGTGCGGCGCGTTCAATCAAACAAAAGGGGGAGAGGTGCGCAACAGCCCCGCGCAAAGCGCTAAGGGATCAAACCGGCAGCCAAGACCAGGACCGGCGCATAGCAGTGCGGGTACGCCAGGGCCAGGCTCCCCGGTCGCTACGACCTGTGATGCTGTTGCGGTGGATAAACATGGGCTTTAGTGTAGCAAAGGCTTTGTGTGGCCTAAAAACCCTTAGACACCGCGCTCCCGGTCAGCGTGAAACTGAGTCACAAAAGCACCAAAGCGCCCGGCCTCCAAGGCATCGCGCACTTGCTGCATCAGGTGCAGGTAATAGTGCAGGTTGTGGATGCTGGCCAGCATGGGCCCGAGCATTTCGCCGCATCGGTCCAGATGGTGCAAGTACGCGCGGCTGAATCCATCACGTCCACCGTCCTCCCAGCAAACACCACTGCTGCCGGCACAGGCATAGCAGCTGCAGCTGGTGTCCAGTGGCTGGGCATCGCTTTTGTGGCGGGCATTGCGGATTTTCAAGTCGCCATAGCGGCTAAACAAAGTACCGTTGCGGGCATTGCGCGTGGGCATGACGCAGTCAAACATATCGATGCCGTTTTGCACCCCGACGATCAAGTCCTCGGGCGTACCCACGCCCATCAGGTAGCGCGGTTTGTGCTGCGGCAGGCGCGGGGCAATGTGTTCGAGGATGCGCATCATGTGCTCCTTGGGCTCGCCCACCGACAGCCCGCCAACTGCGATACCCGGAAAGTCCAGTGCCTCTAAACCGGCAAGCGACTCCTCGCGCAAGTGCTCGAACATGCCCCCTTGCACGATGCCAAACAAGGCATTCGGATTTTCAAGGCGTGCAAACTCGGTTTTGCAACGCTGCGCCCAGCGCAAGCTGAGCTCCATGGACAGGCGCGCTTCGCGTTCGGTGGTCACCTGGCCCTTGGTAGCCGCTTCCACCGACAAATAGGGGGTGCATTCGTCAAACTGCATGACGATGTCTGAATTGAGCACCGTCTGGATTTGCATGCTCACTTCGGGGGTCAAAAACAGCTTGTCGCCATTGACCGGAGAGGAAAAACGCACGCCCTCTTCGCTGATTTTGCGCATCTGGCCCAGGCTCCAGACCTGAAACCCACCCGAATCGGTGAGTATGGGCTTGTCCCATTTTTCGAACTGGTGCAAGCCGCCGAACTTTTCCATCACGTCCAACCCTGGCCGCATCCACAAGTGAAAGGTGTTGCCCAAGATGATTTGCGCGCCCATGTCATGCAGGCTTTGGGGCATCACCCCTTTGACCGTGCCATAGGTGCCCACCGGCATAAAAATGGGGGTTTGCACATAGCCGTGGTTCAGCCGCAAACGCCCCCGGCGCGCCAGGCTGCCCAGGTAGGAGCCTTCGGGGCGGGCGGGATCTTGGGCAAGCACGTCAAATTCAAGCATGGCGCAATTCTAGGTCGGGTACTTGCGGCAACACTGTGCTTTATTTATAATTTGCTTTACTTTTTATAAAGTAAAGGAGTAAAAAATGTCGGAAATAGCAGAAGTAGAGGCCATTGTCTCCAGCAAAGGCCAAGTCACCTTGCCTGCCGCCATGCGCGCCAAGTTGGGCATCAAACCGGGCTCGCATATTCATTTTGAATTGCGAGGCGCTGAATTGGTTATCAAGCCGGAATTGCCCATCAGCGCCTACTACGGCATGCTCAAAGGCTATGAACTGGGCGATATTGAGCCTGAAAAAGAGCCAGACCGGGAGTTTTGAGTGAACTTGGTTGACTCCTCCGGTTGGATTGAATTTTTCCAAGCCGGTGGCAATGGCCCCGTCTTTAAGCCGGTCATCGAAGACCGCAACTCCCTGCTGGTGCCCACCATTGCCCTATTTGAAGTCCACAAAGTACTCAGCCGCCGCCTGGCTGCCGATCTG
>CAMCJY010000053.1 GCA_945875225.1 Comamonas sp. lk
CGCAATCGCCCATGCGGGGTGGATGGGTACACGCCGTTGTGCAGCCCTTGCCTCTCGATGCTCACGCCATGCGCTGATGGCCAATAGCACGATCAACATACCCACGCCCGAAGCCAGGTAACGGTGCAGCATTTCGATCCAGGCCTTGCTATGCGTGACAGGGCCTTCAGGGTTAACCGTCTGCGCCAAGGCGATAGCACCCTTGGCGCCCACTGGGCTGGCATGGCCGTAGCATCCAGGCCAATCCGGGCAGCCCAAACCGCTGTCGGTCAAGCGGGTAAATGCGCCGAACAAAACCAGATCAAAAGTCAGGAACAAGGTGGTCAGGGTCAAGGCATAGTGCCAGCCTCCGGCCTGGCGGTGGCGCCCGCTCCATAGCAGGTAGGTCAGGGGCATGGCAGCTACGGCCATGCCGATGAGCACAAGCTGGCCCAATGGCGAGAGGTTCCAGAGCGCTGTTTCCATAGTGTTCGCTGTCAAGGCTTAGCGCCCGGGCGTATCCCAAAATGCGGAAGCGCGTAGCAGGCGCTCCATATCACGCTTAGCTTTGGGTGCCTTGTTCACCTCGATGCGGGCGGGAAAACGCATCATCCAGTTGCCCAGCGGATCGACCACATACAAATGGTCTTCTAAAGCCAACCCTGGCTCAGGCTGCAGCCAGGTTTGCAGTTGCGCAGTGGGCACGCGCAACACGGTGGCGGTACCCAGCGCGGGCAACAAACTTGGCGCAATAGCCACCTCATCACTGACCAGCCACACCCAATCGACACGGTCTTTTTCTTTGCCCACACCCTCGCGCAATTGGCGCTGCATGTACAAATGGTGCTGGCACTGCGCCTGGCAGTCAGCGCCGGCCACGCTAATCAAGAGCCATTGGCCTTTGAGGGCACGCAAATTGGTCTGCTTACCGCCCATCTCCAGCGCCTGTATGTCCGGCAGTGAGCGCTGGGGGTCGATCAGCGTTCCGAAATTCTGGCGTGCCTCAGGGCGTATCAAGTAATAGGTGACATACGAGGCCACCACGGGTGCAGCGCACACCAGCAAAACCAAGAGCATCTTCCAACGGCCCATTCGGGTATCGGCGGCGTTTGCAGCGATGTCCTGCGGTACGGGCATGGAATGCACGGTCAAACCCAGCGGCTGGTCGTTTGAACTGTCAGTGGGGGCCATGGTTTGCAATATCCAGGGAAGTGGCCGCGGGGCGGCGAAAAAACTGAAACCACAGGTACAAACCTGCTACCAGCAATGACAACGCAAACCATTGGAATGCGTAGCCGTAATGCTTTTCAATACCGAAGTTGACCACCGCCCATTGCCGACGCAGTCCCTGGCTGGGTGGGCCCGACTCACGCACCGTGAACGCTTCCAACGGTAAGCCGGTTTGACTGCGGTATTGTTCCAAGTCGAGATTTTGCCGTATCGGCCCTTCACCGGGTGCGCCGGGGGCATAGAGCTTGGAGGGCGCAAGGGCAATGTCACCATCGACCACGACCATACCCGCAGGCGTTTGTACCTCGGGCAACTGCGCGCGCGCTTCAAAATTGCGCGGCACCCAACCGCGTTGCACCATCAGCACCTGGCCTTGCGGCTCCAAACGAAAAGGCGTGAACACGAAAAAACCCACTTTTGCGTCCATTTGGCGGTTGTCCAGATACACCGTTTGCTCAGGCAACCAAATACCTTTTAAGTGCGCGGGGTGGTACAGCACGCCACTCTCCTGCATACGGCCTTGGGCTGCTAATGCGAGGACTTGGGCGTTATCTAAGGGAGATTTACCGGCTTGCGCAAGGATGGAGGCCTGCAAAGCTTCTTTTTGCGCGGCGCGGTCCAACTGCCAAAAACCAAGCGCTAGCCCCAATAGGCTAAAAAAAATAGCCACAGCTGTCACGCGGTAGAACTTCGGGTCGCGATTCAAAAGATAATCCTGCGCATGAGTTACTTTGTTGCCCTGGGCTTTTTAGCCGTCATTGCCAGTTTGGCCACCGCCATGTTTTTCATGTTGCGTGGAGGCAGTGGAGACCCCACCAAATCGCGCCGGATGGCACGCGCATTAGCGGTACGGGTGGGCGTTTCTATTTTGCTCTTTGTCTGTGTCCTTTTGTCCTGGCAAGCCGGCTGGATTCAGCCTACCGGCATACCCCCGGGCGCTTAACGACTAGGCAACTAGCCAGCAAGCAAAAAGGCACCCCATGGTGCCTTTTTTGCGTCCACAAGGCCTTACATCCAGTACACAAGAATGTACAAGCCTAGCCAGACCACGTCCACAAAGTGCCAATACCAGGCAGCGCCTTCAAAGCCGAAATGGCGCTCCGGGCTGAAATGGCCTTTTTGCAAACGCAACGTAATGAACAAGAGCATCAACATACCCACGAATACGTGAAAGCCATGAAAGCCCGTCAGCATAAAGAAGGTAGAACCGTATATGCCGGAACTAAGCTTCAGGTTAAGCGCCGTGTAAGCATGGTAGTACTCATAGCCCTGAACGATCAAGAAGGTAACACCCAAGAGTACTGTCAGCCACATAAAGCTGATAGTTTTGCTGCGATTGCCATCGATCAGCGCGTGGTGCGCTATGGTCAGCGTCACACCTGAGCTCAAGAGCAAAGCGGTGTTAATAGTGGGCAACCAGAAAGGGCCCATGGTGGTGAAGGGCTCAATAATGCCGGCCGGCGATGCGGTTACGCCGGCAGCCAAACTGGGCCAAACCGCTTTGAAACCGGGCCACAGGATCGCGTTGTCCAAGCTGCCCAAAGCAGGCACTGAGTGCGAGCGGGCCCACCACAAGGCGCTAAAGAAAGCGCCAAAGAACATCACTTCAGAAAAGATGAACCAGCTCATGCTCCAGCGGAAAGACAGGTCAATTTTTCGACCATACTGCCCGGTTTCGCTTTCATGGACTGCCTCACCAAACCATTGGAAAAGCACGAAGAAGAAAAACAACATACCAAAGGCTAGCGAGTAACGGCCCCAGTCAGCCCCGTTGATCCACTGGCCCGCACCCAGAATCACAAAGAACAGCGCAAGAGACGCCATGGCCGGATGGCGCGACGGCTGAGGTACAAAATAATACGGTTTTGCGCCGTGTGCAGTGCTACTCATTTCAGCTCCATTTTTCGAAATACGATTCTAAGAACGCAGTGCTTATACCTGCGCCTATTTGCCAACCACCCAAGTAGCCAAACCGATCAGGCTGACTACCAAAACCAAAACCGAAATCACGCTCGCCAACAGGACATGCAGCGGGTTTACTTTGGCCGCATCCTCCTCAAAGCCGGCACGACTGCGAATGCCAATAAATGACCAGGCCACGGTTTTTAGACTGCGCAACAGCGATGGGCGCGCACCATTGCCAGTTATGGGCTTGACTTCACTCATGAGCCCAAGAACTTTGTCGCAACAGTAGCAATCGGCGCAGGCGGAATTTTGCCACCCACCTCAAAGAATGTGTAGGACAGCGTGATGGTTCGTACATCTTTAGAGAGCCTGGGATCAATCACAAACACGACCGGCCAAGATTTTTTCTCACCCGCTTCCAGGGTGTATTCGTTGAAACAAAAACACTCCAATTTATTGAAATGCGCTGCCGCTTGTTGCGGCGCATAACTGGGGATAGCCTGAGCCGCCATACGACGATTCTGCGTGTTCTGGAATTCGTACATCACCGTCATCACTTCGCCCGGATGCACTTGCAAAGAACTCTGGGCCGGCTTGAACTGCCAGGGGCCTCGGCTATTGGCGTCAAACTCCACCGTGATGGTGCGGCTGGTATCGACCTGCGTATTGGCGGGAACTTTGGCCTTTTCGCCCGGAACGACCAACTCGGCCAATGCCAAAATGTTCACTCCGGTCATCTGGCAGATCGCGTTGTAGATCGGGACCAAGGCATAGCCAAAACCAAACATGGCCAGCACCACCACCGCCAATTTACCCAGCATGGTGGAGTTATGAAAACGCGGGTTCATACGCAACTTAGTGACTCAGCAAAAGCATTTTAACAAATATGCCAATGAAAAAAACCACCGCCACCGAGGCAAGGCTCAAGGCCATACGCAGGTTGGCTTTTTTCTGTTCAGGCGTCATACGGTCAGTCGATGATTAATGTCTTAGGCAAGAATTTTGTTGGCCGCAGCGTTCAGCTTGGGCGGCGTTTCAAAGGTGTGGAAAGGCGCGGGCGAAGGAACTTCCCACTCCAAGCCTTCTGCACCTTCCCATGGGCGCTGGGGCGCTTTTTCACCGTGTCCAAGCATAGCGGGTAAGACTACGAAGAAGAAGAAATACACCTGCGCTAAGCCAAAGGCAAAACCACCCACCGAGGCGAGCGCGTTGAAGTCCGCAAACTGCATTGGGTAATCGGCGTAGCGGCGCGGCATACCTGCCAGACCCAGGAAGTGCATAGGGAAGAAGGTGACATTAAAGGCGATCAGCGACCACCAGAAATGGATCTTGCCGCGTGTTTCGTTGTACATCACACCGGTCCACTTAGGCGCCCAGTAGTAGTACCCGGCAAACATGGCATACAAGGAACCCGCCACCAGAACATAGTGGAAGTGGGCCACCACGTAATAGGTGTCCTGCAACTGAATGTCGATCGGTGCCATGGCCAGAATCAGGCCGGTAAACCCGCCCATGGTGAACACAAAGATAAAGCCCACGGCAAACAACATAGGGGTTTCAAAGGTCATTGAACCTTGCCACATGGTGGCAATCCAGTTGAACACCTTCACCGCCGTAGGCACCGCGATCAACATCGTCGCGTACATAAAGAACAACTGACCGGTCACCGGCATGCCGGTGGTGAACATGTGGTGCGCCCAGACGATAAAGGACAAAATCGCGATGGACGAAGTGGCGTACACCATGGAGGTGTAACCAAACAAGCGCTTGCGGGCAAAGGCCGGCACGATCTGGCTGATGATGCCGAAGGCCGGCAAGATCATGATGTAGACCTCAGGGTGACCGAAGAACCAGAAAATATGCTGGTAGAGCACCGGGTCACCGCCACCGGCAGGATTAAAGAAGGTGGTGCCAAAGTGGCGGTCCGTTAGCGTCATGGTAATGGCGCCGGCTAGCACCGGCATCACCGCAATCAGCAAATACGCAGTAATCAGCCAGGTCCAGGCGAACATGGGCATCTTCATCAAAGTCATGCCGGGTGCGCGCATGTTTAGGATCGTGACGATGATGTTAATCGAGCCCATGATGGAAGAAGCGCCCAGGATGTGCAAGGCAAAAATACCGGTATCCATACTCGGGCCTTGTTGCAAGGTCAGCGGTGCATACAGCGTCCAACCGGCAGCAGGAGCGCCGCCGGGCATCAAGAAAGAGCTAACCAACAACAAGCCTGCAGGTATCAGTAGCCAGAAGCTGAAGTTGTTCATGCGCGCAAAGGCCATGTCGGCTGCGCCAATTTGCAACGGAATCATCCAGTTGGCGAAGCCCACAAAGCCCGGCATGATGGCTCCAAAGACCATGATCAAACCGTGCATCGTGGTCAGCGAATTGAACAACTCGGGGTTGACAATTTGCAAACCGGGTTGGAATAACTCGGCACGAATCAGTAGTGCCAAAATACCGCCCACGATAAACATGGTGAAGCTGAACAACAGGTACATCGTGCCGATGTCTTTGTGGTTGGTCGCATAAACCCAGCGCCGCCAACCGGTAGGTGCGTGACCGTGGTGGTCGTCATGGGCGTGATCGTGGTGGTCTAAAACTGCGCTCATACGGGCTTCCTTCTCAGTACATCAATAGTTAAATTCGATTTCGCCAAGCTGGCCTGCGCTTACTTGCGCAATGCGGCTACATCTGCCGGCTGCACCACTTGCCCGGTCTGGTTGGACCAGTGATTTTTGGTATAGCTTATAACCGCTGCGATATCGGTGTCGCTCAGGGACTTCCAAGCCGGCATAGCCCCATTATTCTGGCCGTTGAGTAAAACCATAATTTGCTTAGCTTTATCGGCATCACGTATCACCGCTGCGCCATCGAGTGCCTTGATAGCGCCGGCGCCTTTGCCATGCGTCTGGTGGCAGGCCACGCAGTTTTGCGCGTAGACTTTTTCACCGCGCTGAGTGATCTCAGCCAGCGTCCAGACTTTGGAAGGATCGTCCGCCAAAGCGGCCATTTTTTTCCTCTCGCCATCAACCCACTTACTGTAGTCCTCAGCCGAGACCACTTTCACATGGATGGGCATATAGGCATGCTCTTTACCGCACAACTCCTGGCATTGACCATGGTAGTCGCCGATTTTTTCGGCGCGAAACCAGGTGTCACGCACAAAACCGGGAATAGCGTCTTGCTTGATACCGAAAGCCGGCACGGCAAACGCATGGATCACATCGTTGGCAGTGGTAATGATGCGCACTTTTTTGTCAACCGGCACCACCAGCGGATTGTCCACTTTGAACAAGTAGTCATCCACTATCTCGCCCTTTTTGGGGCCACCGTTATTGGACATCTCCCGATGCTCACCATCTATCGTAGAAACAAAACCAATGCCCTCGCCCTCACCTTTAATGTAGTCATAGCCCCATTTCCATTGCATGCCGGTGGCTTTAATCGTCACGTCGGCGTTGCTGGTGTCCTTCATAGCGACTACCACTTTGGTCGCGGGTAAGGCCATCAATATCACGATGATGAAAGGAATTACGGTCCAGATAATTTCGACAGTCACCGACTCATGGAACGCGGCCGGCTTGTGGCCCCGCGATTTGCGGTGTTTCCAGATGGAATAAAACATCACCGCAAACACCGCAACAAAAATCACTGTGCAAAGAATCAGCATAAACCAGTGCAACCATTGCTGCTCGCGCGCGATGGCAGTCACCGCGGGAGGCAGGTTCAACTGAAGTACCGAGGGTCCACCGGGCAGGTCGTTCACGGTTGCGGCCAGGCTCAGGGAGCCCGTACCAAGCCAAGCGCCTGCTATCGCCAACGGTGAGGCTGATTTATTCAAAATACTCTTCATCGTTTTCACTTTCAATGCCTCTAAGTTTGCAAAATTACTATGTCACGGGGCTTACACGGCGCTTTGGTCCATGCGGACAGCGCGGCGCAATTCTTGCGCCAGGGCCTCACGCCGCTCGGGACGCACATAGCGCCCCACCTGTATGGACTTGCCCTGGCCCGACACTGCGATAAGCGAGTGTTCACCACCCAGCGGCTCGATCCTGACCCATTGCCGGTGGAACTGTGCCCGCTCACGCACGCCAGCGGCCTCATGCTCCACCACCACCTGCGATCCGTCCACCACAATGCGCTCCTGATCGAGCACATGCCTGGAAAAAATCAAAAAACAAATACCGACTGCCACCGTCTCCAAGGCCGCGAAAGGCAGAACCAGCAAGGCCCCCTGCAGCCAAAAGAACAAGCCGATGCACAAAGAAACCAGACTCAGCGAAGCAAAAACCACCAGCATTTGCGCTGGCGATAAGGGCGCATGGCGCCGCAAAACCCACTCAAAACGAGGATTTTTTGAATCGGCATCGAGGGAGTAACTGAAGCTCACACAATTTCGAAGTTTATGGCGCGGCCCCAACAGCAGGGTCGCAAAAGGATAAAAAACGGGTCATCCAAGCCTGTCGATTGTATTCCATGCCTCTGTGACGCAAGACTTGCGGCTCCCCATGCAACCGAGTGTCCAAAGGGCTTCCCGAGGCGTTCCCTAGCTCATCGGAGCTTTTGGGAGCGCAAGCTTTCCCGCATCTGCTCCAAGGGGATCAGGGTTTGCGCCTGAAACGCCATGCGCGGCGCAGGTTTAAAGGCATGGCCGTAAATAATTTCAAAAGTCAGGCTTAATCGCCCACTCTGGGCGGGGTCAGCAAGCCCGGCGGCAATGGCATGGTGCAAAGCTGCACGCCAGGCACGCCCCCGCAAAGCGACAAAGCGCTGGGGGTGCAAATTGCGGCCCAGACCGCGCAATTCGGCCAACAGCGTCGCAGGCGAGGAAAAAGACAGCGTAATGCGCTCCATATCCATCACCGGCTCTGCAAAACCAGCCTGCACCAACATATCGCCCCAATCGTGCATATCGGTAAATGCATGGGCCGGGGCAGGCCAGCCCTGGCGGGCATACAGGTCCCGCAATTCACGCAATGTGTCCGGGCCCAGGCAGGAAAACATCAAAAAACCATCGGTTTGCACCAGGCCGTGCCAGCGCTGGATCAGCGCTTGCGGGTCCGGGCTCATGTGCAAAGCCATATTGGCCCAGAGCAAGTCCACGGGCGTGGCGGGCGCCTCAAAGCGCGTCGGGTTTTTCCATCGCTGGGCCGACCACCAGGGCGGGCGCAGGGCTGCGCGGGCAAGCGCCAAGGCTTGTGGCGGCTCCTGTTGCACAAAACTGGCGGCGGCGGGGTAACGCCGGCGCAAAAGCGCGTGCGCCTCGATCCCACCATGCAATGCCTGCCAATGCAGCCAGCTGCGCGGCTGCTTGAGCATCCATTGCAATCGGTCTTCCATGCGCCGCGCCACCTCTTCGTGCAGCCAGGGCGATGCCGGCTGATCTTCCCGCCCCATCGAATCAGCCAGAGGCCATGCAGCCCAGCGCTTTGCAGCTTGGGCATCGATGGTGGGTGGGCGTTGGTTGGTCATCAAGCGGGAAAAAGGGGCCGGGGGGCGGGGGAGCAGACGAAACCAGATAAATACGGCAGACAGCGCGCTGTCGAGCGGAGCGGCGCCAAGGCCCAATCCGGCTTGGCGGCAGTATATTGGCAGCATGTTTATTGCGTTGTTTCAAGGGCTGGCGGCGCGCCTGCCGAGCCGCTGCGCGGTCTGCCATGCCTGGCCCGGCCAGCCCTTGTGCGAGGCCTGCATCGGGCTTTTTGCGCAACCCAGGCCACGCTGCAAGCGTTGCGCGCTGGCGGTCGCCGATGCCGATACGCCTTGTGCTGCCTGCCAAGCAGCACCCAGCCCGCTGGATGCGGCTCTGGCCGCCGTCAGCTATGGCTATCCCTGGGCGGATGTGGTGCAGGAATTCAAATTTCGGGCGCAGCCGGCTTGGGCACGCCATTTAGCGGTACTGATGCGCAGCGCCCCCTGGGTGGAACCGGCGCTGGACGCTGCCCACTGGGTGCTGCCCATGCCGCTGTCAACGCAAAGACTGCAAAGCCGGGGCTTTAACCAGGCCTGGCTGCTGGCACAGGCCCTGTCGCCCGCCAAGGCGCGCGCCCAGTGGCTCTTGCGCATTCGCGATACCCCGGCGCAGAGCAGTCTGGCAGGCAAAGAAAGGCTCGCCAATGTGGCCCAGGCCTTCGCTATCGACCCGCTGCACCAGCGCGACCTAGAAGGTAAAAACGTGCTTTTGGTGGACGACGTGATGACCAGCGGGGCCTCTTTGCGCGCCGCCGCCCTGCCCTTGCGCCAAGCAGGGGTACGGCGCGTCACCGCGCTGGTCTTTGCCCGTGCCGAAACCATGCAATAAGAGCGGCCCCAGCGCCTTGGGGCCACGCGACAATGCGGGCATGCTGCATATCGTTTTGGTTCATCCAGAAATTCCGCCCAACACCGGCAATGTGATCCGCCTAGCTGCCAATACCGGTTGCAGCCTGCACCT